>JAPLDO010000002.1 GCA_026391715.1 Bacteroidota bacterium | reverse complement strand
GTTTGCTGACGCCGCAATGGTTATCCCTGCCGGTAAGTTTGCATTCACTAACATGGTGATTGGGTTTGATGGGGCAGGATTTCCGGATGCGCATGTTTCGGAGGATGACAGCGAACAGGTTACAACATCACCATTTACCGGCGAAAAGGAGAAAACCGGATTATTGGTTCCCTCGTTGGTTCCGTTTACTTTCCATTGATATCCGGGAATTGTACCGCCATTGGTTGCGAAAGCAGTAAATGTAACCGAAGTCCCGGAACAAACCGGGTTTGCCGACGGGGATATGGAAACACTAACCAATTGAAGTGGATTTACCACCATGGTGATTGAATTGGAGGTAGCAGGGTTGTTGTAAGTGCAAATAGTATTCGATGAGGTTAACAAACAGTGAACAATATCGCCATTGGCTGGGAGATAGGTAAATACCGGAGAATTGAATCCTGCATCAAGTGCATTAACTTTCCATTGGTAGGTCGGGTTGACTCCGGGATTTGCAGGCGATACAGTAAAGGTTACCGAAGCGCCTGCACAAATATTATTGACGGAAGCCAGGATAGAAACATCCACTGGATCGCCAACGTTGATGGTCACAGGAAAATCAACTGTTGTGCCGAAACAATCTCCCACCTTCGGCGTGATATGATAGGTGACAACTCCCGCTGTTGCTCCCCCGTTTACAAGGGTTTGGCTAATCACAAGTCCTGAATCGGCTGAAAAACCCGTTACCGCGCCCAGGGTGAGGGTTGCAGTCCAGTGAAACATCGCTGTGGAAATATTTGACGCTAATGGAATATCGGTGGGTTTACCTGTACAGATTGATTTTGAAAGCGTATCATTCATCAATACCGGAACCGGTGTGATGCTCAGCTCAACGGTATCTCTGCCGGCGCATCCGTTGGCGTCGGTCACCGCCGCTTCATAGATCCCCGCAACGCCTGTGGTTATCGTTTGGGCAGCGCCAACGGTTGTAGCAGTCAAAAGATCTGTCCAGAGGAAGGAACAGTTTGTACAGACGCCCGCATCGAAGGTAACGGAATTGCCGGTGCAAATGGTTCTGTTGATTCCCAATTGCGGGCTGGGAGGCGCGGTAACACTTAAGGTTACCCAGGTGGTATCGGTGCGCTTGTCGTTGTGTCGCACCCACATCTCAACTGTATGGTTTCCGGGGGTGGCATAAAGATGCGCAGGAGTGGTAAGATTTGAATAATTGGAGGTTCCTGATGCCGGATCTCCGAAATCCCAGTGGATGCTGTCGGCAGGAGGCCATATATCCGCAGAAAAACGAACAGAATCGGCCATACACCCTTCCGTGTGATGGAGGTAGGCTTTGTAGCGTTGAAGGAACTGGGGGAGAACATTAGCGTGATCATTATCTAAAACAAATGCAGTTGATTGATAATCACATGCAATACCTTGTCCTGAAGGATTATTGATTACACCCAGCGTCCTTAGCAAAACCGTGGATCCGTACCCTGATCTTGTCGTATATATCTTCCCATCAGGCGCCATCTGGATTGAGGTATGAAGACTGTCACCTACTTTGATCTGACTTTGCATGAAAGAGGCAGAATCCGTGTTTGTCATATCAAATTGAAAGAGGCCCTCTCCTGAACCAGATGAAGTGTCGGGGGCAATAACATATAGAAAACGTGAATCAGTAGAAAATTCCTTACCGCTTGTTTCTGGATTCAATGGTAAACTTCCGGGGTTGCATTTAAACATTGGAGTTATAATTCCCGTTAGTTTGTCAAAACGACAAACTTCCATCAAAGAATCTCCGCACACAAGATAACTTCCATCCGGTGAGATCTTTAAAAAATTATTACCACTGTTAATATCCGAATAGACCAGCGTACTTTGGGATACAACAGGAACTGCATTTATACCGGTTGAATCAATCAGATAAGACAGATACTTATGCCGATGACCATGGCTGAGCGTAACAACCCAGGCATACTTGTTATTCTGATGTCTTGTGGCTGATAATTGAGTCCATGCACTATCGCCAAAAGGCATCGGGAGATCTTTTTGTCCGCTTATAATATCCCCGTTCCCTCCGTCCAGGTTCATATCAATGACAGAATATCTCAGGCCAACTAGCGGATAACCATAATGCGGAAAGCAACTGACCGTAAAAAGAAAATGTTTGTTCTTTTCGACCAGATTCTGCACAGATATGTATTGGTCGCCACAGACTCCGGATAAATTATAGCCATTTGGCATTACCGAATGTTCCCGATTATAAACCCTGTACCCATTGCTATAAAACAGTAGCTGTCCATTTGAATCGGAAACAGAAACACAAACCTCTTCCTGGGCAACCATTGCACTTGGTGGCAAATTCTCTGGAAAACCATTTTTAAAAGTCATCGCGGCATGCCAACCGATACACCAGTTATCGAACTCGTGCTGAGAGAAGGAGACCATAGGAAATAGAAGAAGAAATGCAAAATAAAATTTCTTCATGATGATAGGATATCCTTACAAAAATAGATAAAAAGGCTAATGAACAATTATTGAATGTGGCGCACTGGTTACAGTTCCATTAGAATAGAACAAAATATTGCCAGTTGAGTCCGAAACCGAAATGCCAGCCTGACCACCCTGAAACATGGAGTTTGGCGGAAGAACCTGTGGTGCGCCATTATTAAAGGTAATGCCGGAATGATAACCAAAATACCAGTTATTGAATTCCCCCTGGGAAAAACCAAAGATTGGTAACAACAAAATCAATCCGGTGATGAATTTGATTCTCACTATTATTTGGTTGAATTTATTTGTAAAGATAGAAAAACCGGGGAAAGGTTGCCTCGGGGAATTGTTTTTATGTAATTTTGAAAAAAACAAACAATGCTGACAAAAGATAAAATCAGGAAAACCATTGACGCCCTTCCCGACGATAGTTTTTCAATAGAAGAAATTGTTGAAAGATTAATTCTTCTCGACAAGGTTGAGCAAGGGTTGCAAGATATTAAAGAAGGACAGGTTCACTCAACTGAAGAAGTAAAGAAAAAACTGGAAAGATGGTTAAAATAATCTGGTCAAACAGATCACTGACCGACTTGCAGGCAATTGGGGATTATATTTCGAAAAATTCAGTTCAATATGCAAGACTTACCTTAGAACGAATCATTGGAACGGCTGTTATATTAGAAACGCATCCACTAATAGGTCGGAAAACTCCTGAAATTAATGACCCATCTGTTCGCGAACTCATTATCGGCAGTTATCGCTTGATATACAAAGTTGCTAAGCGCCAGAATATTTACGTGTTAACTGTACATCATTCGTCCAGATTATTGAGAAAGCGATCAATCCAGTAAACACCTCGCCGCAAAAGCATTTCCCCTGCTTGCCGGATACAACGACACCGAAAAGTTATACAAATTCATCCCGTGCGATATTGCCTTTGTTTGCCCAGCCGATGTCGAAGACCAGAATATCGTTGCGAAATCCGGAAAGCTCCAGCTTGAGTTCAGATAGAAGATGCCGCTACGCAAAGCCTTGAACCCATTGATGATTGAATCCTGTAATGGTCTTCCGGCTTTTGAAGCGCCCTGGTAAAAATCAAACAATGTTGACCATTCGGTTTCCGTAGGAACATGCCAGCCTGGAGGGCAAAGTCCCTGGGAACCTTCGGCGGTTTGGTAGCGCATGAGTTCGTCCCACTGATAAAACGAAGGACGAGGGACGAGGGACGAAGGACGAGGGACAAAGGACGAGGGACGAGGGACGAAGGACGAAGGACGAAGGTACTTTTCCGGTGTGCAATTGTCGGTTTGGGGAGTTGAATCTGATATAGGAAATCCAAAATCCAGATTTGATGACATCCAGCATTGGGTTCCGATTAGAACCGTTGGGTATGATTTACCATCGCG
>JAPLDO010000213.1 GCA_026391715.1 Bacteroidota bacterium | reverse complement strand
CAGTCCTTTGCTGTCCAGCCCCTTTTCGGGGGCAAATATTTTCAACGCAACTTCGAGGTTGCCGGCTTTGGTATCTTCTGCGAGCCACACCTGGCTGTAGCCGCCAACGCCGATGAGCTTTTTAAGGAGGTAGCGGTTGGCAAAATTGTTGTTGAGTTGAAGAGGGGGCATATTTGAGATTCGTTACAGGTTTCAGGTTTCAGGTTTCAGGTTTCAGGTTTCAGGTTTCAGGTTTCAGGTTTCAGGTTTTCCCAGTATGGTTTTAACTCAGAAGTGATGGCAGCAACCACTTCGTCAAAGGTGATTTCCTGATTTAGCCCGGTTTTCCGCAGAAAGGCTTTCCACATAGTCTGCCGTTGTTTGTTTTCGGAATAATTGGGTTCAAAAAGCAACTGATTTTCGGCGTAAGGGGTTTGGCGATTAATAAATGTGGCTTTAATGGCTTCCTGCAATTTCTCTTTATCAATGCTATCCTTTTTCAGAAGAATAAATACATCGTAGAAATCTTTCATTCTGCTGTTGGCTGATGAAAGTAAGATCATCGCCTGAAATTTCTCAGCCACGACTGTTTCAGCGCGGTAAGCGAGTAAAATGGGAGATTCCAAATGTGACAGCAATACCGGAAAAACAATAGTTACAGCCGAAGGCGCCAATATATCGCCAAACCCGACATCAATCTGAAGGCGTTGTATTATTGTGTCGAAACCTGCATCAATCAGTAGCCTGATTCCGTGTTGTCTATGACCGGCAATTTGCTGTGTTGCAATGGATCCTGCATCGAACCACACTTTGTCTTCCTCCCATGGTATCCGGCAAATTTCAGCAAAAGCGGCTTTGATATATGACTCGTCAAAATCAGACGCAATAAATGAAAAATCAAGGTCATTTGTAGGACGTGAAGCCAATCCATCCAAAGCATACATCAGGTTTCCACCCTTCAGGCAAAACAGACCGGAATAAGAAGATTTTGATAATCGGAATAACAGCCGCTCGTGAATATAACGGAATATGATACCCTGGTAAGTAAGGTTTTCGCGTTTTGAAATGTTATATAGCTTAGCCCTGATGGAAGTTGCTTTTGTCATAGCATGGAGTGCAGGTAAGGTGTGATGATTTTTTCAATTCGTAGTTCACGGGCGTTGCGAACCAAAAGGTCAATATTGGCATCGTTGCGCAACAGATAATTGCGGAGTACCTCTGTACACATCTCCTGTCCTGCCTTGTTCCGGAAGCGAAAAGCATCGCAAACAGCTCGTTCAATGTTATAAATACGAATGGTTTTATCTCCCGACTTCGTTTCTGCAATCCCCAGTTGGTAATACTTGTCGCTCCAGAAATAGAGCCTGATGGGCGGAAAATCAGGCAACTGGACACGGGTATTGCGGTGCAGGGCTAAATGATGTTCACGGGGAATTGTAGTGGTAAGTTCATAAAAATCCCAGGCTGAAAACAAACAAAACACCCCTTCGGGAATCAAACCCGCAACAAGTTGGCGTTCATCATAGTCCGGAAAATTGCTGAGCACATAAAGCCCGTTCCTCAGGCGGCTTGCCTCGCCGGTTTCAACCATCCGGTTTAGTTGATACCGCATAGTAGAACCTGTCAACTGCTTCGACAAAAGGTAACCCTTGTTTTCGGTAAATATTTTCAACAATTCGTCTCGCATTTTCTTCTTTCGTTTTTCCACAAATCTACTACAATTGTTGACATTTGTAGTAATATATGTTAATCATACGGTAAATATTTCTCATTACCGTAGTTTTGTGCAATCTGTTTTATCCTTTTCTCACATTCTCGATTTTCTTACCATCACTATCTCTATTAGCAAAACTCATCTCTTCTTTGCTCAAAGGAATAGCCGCAATAACTTCCATTGAACTACGGGACGAAGGCGAGGCGGAAGCCGAGAGAGTTGAGGTGGTAGCCGGGGGTGAGGCGAAAGCGATAACCAGGTATGCAGCAAGCAGCTTGGCTAAACCACGAACCGCCGCGATACACACGGTACGAACCCGATGATGGTCCTTGTGGATTGGAAGTCGGACTGCTTTGATAATAATCAGACCCATACCAATCGCTGCACCACTCCCATACATTGCCGCTCATGTCATAAAGGCACAGATCATTCGGTTGCTTTTGGCCAACCGGATGAGTCTTTGAACTTGAATCTTCATTATACCAAGCCACATCATCAACAATATTGCTTCCACTATAGATATATCCACTGCTTTTATTTCCTCCTCTTGCAGCGTATTCCCATTCAGCCTCTGTTGGCAAACGATAACTCTTTCCGGTTTTTTGATTCAACTTTTGAATGAACTCCTGAACATCATCCCATGATACGTTCTCAACCGGGCAATCATCACATCCGGAAAAGTTGCTCGGATTATTGCCCATCACTTCCCGCCATTGCTTCTGTGTGACTTCATATTTTCCAATGTAGAAGTCTCCAAGCATTACCAAATGTACCGGCTTTTCGTCAGCTTCGCCATCATTACTGCCTCTGTAGAAGGAACCGCCATTAACGAACACCATTTCGAAGTTTATGTCGGTTGAATCAGGTTTGCCTTTTGATCCAACCGTTAAACCTTTTGATCCAAACCATACTATACATACTACAATGCCAATCACAATGACTGCAGCAGCAATAATCCATGGTGTGAGGTTTCTCTTTTTAGCGGGCGGCGTTTTGCCTTTGTCTTTGCCAGGCTTAGGAGGTGATTGTGACTTAGGTTGAGGTTGAGGTTGAGGTTGAGGAATTGGTTGCGTTTTGCGCCCTCCACGTGGTTGTTTCGGTTCTTTGGGAGGTTCCGGCGCAGGTTTGGCTGCGCCATTTCCAACTACTGACCACTGACCGGTTTGCAGAAATATAACAGCCACTTCTTCCAATTGCTCTGCCGTTGGTCGTTCCCAGGGTTCTTTGGACATGCAGCTTCTTAACAAGCTGTTTAGCTCTGGACTGAAATTTCCGGGTAAATTGGGAACTTCGGCGCCGGCTTTCAAGGTCAGTCCGCCATTGTCGCCAAAAGGTAAATCACCGGTAAGCAATTCATACATCGTTACTCCCAATGAAAAAACATCCCCGGCTTTGATGATCTGCTTATCAGCCGAAAACTTTTCAGGCGGCATGTAAGCCAGTGTGCCTGTTGAAGCCTGTGCTCCCATGCTTTTGGTCAGGGTGCGGCGTATTTTACTGCTGATGCCAAAATCGGCAAGAAGGTAGTTTCCATTGCCATCAATAAGAAAATTATCGGGCTTGATATCCTGATGAATGATTGGCGGATCCTGGTTATGCAGATAATTCAGGGCTGAAGATGCCTGCTGCATAAAGCGGGCGAGTTCCTGCTCGTTCATCTCTCCAATTTTACCAAATACCGAACCGTGTCTGCAATAAGGCAAAACCAGATAAGGTGAGTTTTCAAACTCGTCAAAGTGCTTTGGGATAAGCAAATTCTTATGGTTCAAATTGAAAACCAAAGAATACTCTTTGCTGAACACTTCCAGCCCTTTGCTATCCAACCCTTTTTCGGGGGCAAATATTTTCAAGGCAATTTCAAGGTTGCCTGCTTTGGTGTCTTCTGCCAGCCAAACTTGGCTGTAACCGCCAACGCCTATGCGTTTGAGTATCAAGTAACGTTGGTTGGCAAACTTCTCGTTTATTTGAATTGAGGGCATGTTATATAATTTGCAAATTATTTCCAAAAAAAATGAACCTGACTGGGTTGTTGGATGTTAGCTGCTATTTCATTATCATTCACTTAATCTGTATTCAAATAATTAGTCCCGAATAAGCCTGATACTATAACCACATGTCGAGCCCGCAGATTTATATCGGGCCTTGTCGATCTCACATTGGAATAATCCTCCAAAAATAGTGCTTTCATCATCTTCATTAATATGTATTGAAGCACTCCAAAACCCGGTCCTTGTTCCAATTTTAATAAAATAGCCTGTAAAGGAACGCATGCCACTCAATAAAGCATTAAAACCAGATTTACCGCCTTCCTGCATATTTTGAAATACGATAGCAGGATCACCACCCAAAATAGAATAGAATGTTTCCCACTCATCTTTTGTAGGTAAATGCCAACCTGAAGGTGCTACTTTTTTAGCAGTATTCCAATCGTATAAATAACCATATTCATCCAAATGGCTCTCATTATTTTTATAAGCCCAATAATTGCCGCTTTTTGGTTTGTAGGCAAGGTTTTCTGCCATCCAGGTTTGGTTGCCAATTTGAACCCATTTGTATGTTTTACCATCACGGTCGTCTGTGAATGTGCCTGTTTTACTTTTAACAGAAGGAACTGTTTTTACGGAATTATCTTTTTTAGCAGTGCTTTCATTGCCTTTAATGGAGGATTTAATGTTTTGTTCTTTATTGTCAATTGCTTTTTGAACCAAAGAAATACTATCCTTTCTTCTCTGCTCTATATCAGCAGCAACACGAGCAATTGAATCTTTAGCTATCTTTTCGACCATGATACTATCAGCCATTCTGATGCTGTTCTGCCTTACTTGCTCCGCCAGTTGTTCAGCCGAAGGACCTTTTAGCCAAAAGATGGCTGCCACAATGCCAATCACAATGACTGCCGCTGCAATGATCCAGGGAGTAAAGTTTCTATTATTTTCTGGTTCAGATTCAGATTCAGGTTCAGATTCTGTTTCAAACTTAGATTCAGATTGTGATTCAGGTTGTGGTTGTGGAATGGGTTCCGTTTTGCGGCCTCCCCGGGGTTTTTCAGGTTCCTGGGGAGGTTCCGGAGCTGCTACTGGTGCATCCTTGCCAACTGTCGGCCACTGTCCGGTTTGCAGGAATTTGATTGCTGTCACTTCCAGTTGCTCAGCCGTTGGTCGTTCCCAGGGTTCTTTGGCCATGCAGCGTTTCAGCAATGTGTTCAGTTCCGGATTAAAGGATGAAGGAAGGTTTGGAACTTGGGCGCCGGTCAGCATAACCATGCCGCCATGATCGCCAAAAGGCAAATCGCCGGTAAGCAATTCATACATCGTTACTCCCAATGAAAAGATATCCCCGGCTTTGATGATCTGTTTGTCAGCCGAAAACTTTTCTGGCGGCATGTAGGCCAATGTGCCTGTTGAGGCTTGTGAACCCATGCTTTTCGTGAGGGTCCGGCGGATTTTGCTGCTGATGCCGAAGTCGGCCAGCAGGTAATTTCCATTGGCATCGATCAGGAAATTGTCGGGCTTGATGTCCTGATGGATGATGGGCGGCTCCTGGCTGTGCAGATAGTTGAGGGCTGAAGCAGATTGCAGCATGAAGCGGGCAAGTTCTTTTTCGCTCATTTCGCCAATTTTTCCAAAGACCGAACCCTGGTGGCAATATTGCATGACGAGGTATGGCGAGCCTTCAAAATCATCGAAATGGGTGGGTTTCAACAATCCCGGGTGGTTCAGGTTGAAAACCAGCGCGTACTCCTTGCTGAAAAGCTCCAGCCCTTTGTCGTCCATTCCCTGGCCAGGGGCGAAGATTTTTACGGCCACTTCAAGGTTGCCCGATTTGGTGTCTTCGGCAAGCCAAACCTGGCTGTAGCCGCCAATGCCCAACAGCTTTTTAAGGAGGTAGCGGTTGGCGAATTTGTGGTTGGGTTGAAGGGTAGGCATGTAATAAATTTCCAGGTTTAAACCTTCCAGGTCTTAAAGACCCGGAAGGTTTTCTTAGTTAAATAGAGAAATGGCGAAAAAACCCGAAGTCAATCGCATCAGCGGTTTGTTCTGTTTATTCTGTTTATTTCATCCATGATAATTTCATCAATTTCTTTCTGACGCTTTTTAATCACGGTAAAATATAAAATTAAGTAGAGTAACAGGCCAGGCAAAATACCTGTTAAAAATATTAAAGCTCCCATAAATCCCGTATTGATATTTGCAGACCATATCAATGTTTTTAACCCGTCCGGATTTTCAAGATACTGTATGTATATCATATTGAACAGATTTTTTGTCAATGAGGAATTACTGTTGAGGCTCCCTTTGAGTTTGCCAAATCTGACTTTGGTGTTTGCAAAAGGCATCCACTTAAATTTGTACTCCGGAAAGAGTTTCATCATCATTTTTTCAAAATCACTTTTAGTGAAATTTCTCGAAATAGTTGCTTGCATGTTACTGTTTTTAAGGGGTTATAAATTATGAATTTGCATTAGCGATAATCGAAATTATCGTTGATAATATTATCGCAGATATTGTTGCTAAGATTATCCAAAATGTATTTTTCCATTTTTGTTTTGCTTTTTGTTTAGTGAATACTTTCTTTAATTCGTTTATTTTATTTATTGCTTCTGAATCGTCAGGGTTAATATCAAGGATTTCAAAATAAGTTTTCCAGGCTTCTTTTTGAAGGTTTTGTTTTAATAATGTATTTGCTTTTTGATGCAACAAAATACTATTCTGGGTTTTATCTGTTGGACCATAATAACTATCCGTTAAGGTTTTATCAACATTCATCACGGGATTTTTTTCATCACTCCTGGCCATCGTTTTTCTTCCCGCTTTTTCCTTTTGGTTCCCGGCTGTCCATTTGCCGGTTTCAAGATAGGTTTTGCCATGTTTTACCAATTCTGTGCCGGTAGTCCTGTTTATAGGGTTTAAGTTCAAGCATTTACCGATTATTTCAGCAAGCCCTGGAGAACATGAATCTGACATGTCCGGCACCTCGGCGCCATTCATCAGCATGGCACCGCCAATTTGGCCAAAAGGCAATTCATCAGTTATCAGTTCATACAGCATCGTGCCAAAGGCAAATATATCCGACTCCGGGAGCACCTGCCGTTTCGCCTGAAAAAGTTCCGGAGCCATAAAAGCAGTTGTACCGGATGATTCCTGGTTGCGCCCCATGCTTTTGGTGAGGGTGCGGCGCAGTTTGCTGCTGATGCCGAAATCGCTCAGGTAATAATTCCCGGAAATGTCGGCGAGTATGTTTTCAGGTTTTATGTCGCGGTGTATGACCGGCGGGTCTTGTGAATGTAAATATTGAAGTGCACCGCCTATCTGCACCAGGAGTTTTGCGACGGTTGCTTCATCGGTCTTTCCGGTCATTTTCATCACGCTCCCGCTCGCGCAATAGGGAAGCACAAGATAAGGCCTGCCGTTGTTTATATCAAAATGGGATGGTTTAAGCAGGTTGGGATGGTTGAGATAAAATACTACTTTGTATTCATCCCTGAATATCTGGATGGCCTGGTCGTCAAGCCCCTGGCCGGGGGCATAGATTTTCAGGGCGATTTCAAGGTCGCCGGCCATTTGGTCGGCAGCAAGCCATACTTCTGAAAACCCGCCTGAACCAATGTTGCGGATGAGGCGGTAACGGTTGGCAAATACCTGGTTACTTGTGAGTGTTGGCATGGTTTATATGTTATGTGTATTAGGGTCGTTCTTATATCGATTGAAAAACTGATATTATTGGCGACGCCAATTATAAATCAAGTCTGATAATCCATCTTTTATGCCTTGATAATAATTGCCTGTTTTAAATTTGGGAACCATTTTTGCATCAATAATTTTTTGACATGTTTCATCATTTAATTTTTTTTCAGTGTCATATCCCGTTGATATTCTGATTTTTTTCAGCTTTTTGCTCACTAAAATCAGCAAACCGATATTTTTGTCTTTTTTCCCAATGCCCCAATAATTGGCAAGGTCAATTGAATATTTCATAAAATCAGTATCGGGGCTTATTGAATCAATGGTTACAATGGCAATCTCGTTGCCTGTCTCCTTTTCAAAATTTTTGATAATTGTTGTTAGTTCCTCTATTTCATTGTCCGTTAAAATATTTTCAAAATCAGACACACTGCCTTTTGGGTCGGGAAAGTTTTTTTCGACCAAGGCAACGCTATTGGCAACAAGGATGCTGTCACGCCTTGCATGATCCGAAAATTCTTTTGCAGAAGTGCCTTTGTACCAATCAATGACCAGAATAATACCAACAATAACCACAACCGCTGCAATGATCCATGGGATAAAGTTTCTCTTCCTTTCGGGTTCTGGCTCAGGTTCAGTTTCAAACTTAGACTCAGATTGTGGTTCTGTCTGACGTTGTGGAATGGCTTCAGTTTTGCGGCCACCACGGGGTTGCTCCGGTTCTTTGGAAGGTTTAGGCTCAGATTTGGTTGCGTCCTTGCCAACTTCCTTCCACTGTCCTGTTTGCAGGAATTTTCCCGCTACCTCTTCCAATTGCTCCGCCGTTGGCCGATCCCAGGGCTCTTTGGACAAGCATTTCTTTAACAAACTGTTCAGCCCCGGACTGAAATTTCCGGGCAAATTGGGCACTTCGGCACCGGCTTTTAAAGTAAGGCCGCCGTTGTCGCCAAAAGGCAAATCCCCCGTTAGCAATTCATACATGGCAACGCCCAGTGAAAAGATATCCCCGGCTTTGATGATCTGCTTGTCGGCAGAAAATTTCTCAGGAGGCATGTAGGCCAATGTGCCTGTCGAAGCCTGTGCGCCCATGCTTTTGGTCAGGGTCCGGCGGATTTTGCTGCTGATACCGAAATCGGCCAGCAGGTAATTTCCATTGGCATCGATCAGGAAATTATCAGGCTTGATGTCCTGATGGATGATGGGCGGTTCCTGGCTGTGCAGATAGTTGAGGGCCGATCCCGCCTGTTGCATGAAGCGGGCCAGTTCCTGTTCGCTCATTTCGCCAATTTTTCCAAAGACCGAACCCTGGTGGCAATATTGCATGACGAGGTATGGCGAGCCTTCAAAATCATCGAAATGGGTGGGTTTTAACAATCCCGGGTGGTTC
>JAPLDO010000242.1 GCA_026391715.1 Bacteroidota bacterium | reverse complement strand
CCAATCAGCGCGCGTGCAATGGCGACACGTTGTTTTTGTCCGCCCGATAATTCATTAGGCAAGTGGTGAGCCCAATCCTTCAACCCCATTTTTTCGAGGTATTCCATTGCGATCAGGTTACGCTTCTTTCGTGGAATGCCTTGATAATATAGAGGCAAAGCGACATTCTCCACAGCATTCTTGAACGAGACGAGGTTGAACGACTGAAAAACAAACCCAAGCATCCGGTTGCGCAATTGTGCCGCTTTTCGTTCGGTAAGCCGGTGTATCTTCAAACCGTCAAGTTTGTATTCGCCAGAATCATGCGTATCAAGAATCCCAAGGATATTCAGCAAAGTTGATTTCCCTGATCCTGACGCGCCCATTATGGATATCATTTCGCCGGATTCGATATCAAGATCAATCCCTTTGAGTACATGGAGACTGTTGTTTCCTGTGATATATGATTTATGCAGTTCTTTAAGGCTAATCATTGCAAATTTTTAACAAAAATGAGAATTGATTTTGAAACCGCATTAATTATTCGGCAAACGCCCGTTGATTTTCGCCACATAAGCATATTGCCGGGATATTTCATTAATAGATAGTAAAAACAGAAAAAGGTTACAAAAAACTTAGGAAACAAGTCGAAAGTACAATGGAGGACTCTTACTTTATCAACTTCAAGATTTCATCACTTTTTGTCGCTGGCGTAATTTTGCGATCTGCGCTATGATGGATTACCGTTTCCCGAAGAGGAGCGGATTAAAATCATGAACGATTTGGAAATCATGATTTTATCTCTTTATCCCTTAGGATTTAAGACTTGGAATTTGAGACTTGGAATTTTTAACTGTGTGGGTTTTTCCCGGTTTGAGAATATTACGCCAATTCATGGCGGCAATAAATAGCTCTTTACCTGACCAAAATGGATACGAGTTTAATAAAATGTAGGACATTCCATAGCAGCGCCGCCACGCCGACCGCCTGGCACGTATCCACCAGTACTCCCTCCGAAAATTGACAATTTGTCAAGTTCGAGAATCAGGCTGATCTCATGCGCTCCTCCTGTTCCCTGCAAAGCGCCTGAAACCTGCAGGTCGTAGCTATACATGAATTTGATATTCATATCGTCATAAAAATTGTAACGATAGCCCGCCACAAGCGCTATAGCGGTGTTAACCGTGCCTGTCATGGTGGTTTTATACCAGGCGCCGAGATAAACATTATACTTCAGCAGGTTTAACCCTATCTGTAAAGAATTCAAACTTGCCTGGTTCTGGTAGATTCCACCGATATTGAGTTTCAGCGGTTCATCACTGGCGCGCATCATTGATGAAGAAGAACTACCGGCGCCTGTGGAAATTACCAGATCAAACTGACCTACATATTTTCTGGGATACTGAGAGGAACCTGTTGAAAGAAAACTTACGTCTGGCTGAAAAATATGATCAACAGCAAAACCAACGTTTCCATTGATGTTTCCTGCGGGATTCATGAATTGTAACACGCCGCCTACGCCAAAATCGGGAACAGTTCTCTTACTCTGATCTGGTGGGATAAATTGTGTTTGAAAAATATTGCCGTATTTGCTACTTAACTGATCTGTGAAAACAAGGTCGCCCCAGTTAACAGTACGCTGCATAATTCCGGCTTTTATGCCCACCTGGCTTACCATAAATTCGTTAATAGATATACGCACTCCGATGGTCAATGACGCTCCGAAATTCTTGATTAATCCTGCGCCAGGAGTATCCTGATTTATCATCAAACCAATCCCACCGGATCCGGGAAGGTTGCGGTCGCCAAGATCAGCCGAAAAGAAGTAGGATTTGAAAGGGCTGGGCAAGCTTGGCCATTGATCCCTGAAAAGGAACCTGGCTCTAACGCCGCTGTTGATACCTGTAAAAGCCGGATTGTAATAGATCGGCGTACTGAAATACTGAGAGTAGTTCATGTCCTGACAAAACGAACCTGACACAAACATGAACATACTCATAACCAGAATTATAGGATAGATATAGCGATTTTTCATCGGGAAATTTATTTATAGTTAACGGATTAATGAAACATTGCCCTTGGTTGTTCCTGAGGCTCCAACGCCTAAATCAGAACCGTTCCACGGTGAGCCATCAATAAATAAAGCGCTGATCTTCCAAACATAATTTCCCTGGGGCATAAGCTGACCATTAAAAGTTCCATCCCATCCTTCGGTTGGAATACCATTTTCCAGTTTAATTGATTCCCACATCAGATGCCCCCAGATATCAAATACCATCACATGATATTGGGTCAGATTCCGTCCAATAGGTTGAAACAACCGAACACCCAGACTGGTGCTTGTCGGTGCAAAAGCATTGGGAACGTACAAGCCTTTAAACAGGAGTTTATACTCATAAAGAGTAGTATCGGAACACTCGTATTGGTTTTGGGAAATAAGTTTGATCGTATAGGTGTCGTCTTCGGTAAATGTAGCCACAGGATTCACATCAGTGGAATTCTTGCCATTACCAAAATCCCAGAAATATGTCTCAGCCCCGGTCGAAAGGTTATTGAGTTTAATCTGACCTTGCTTTCCATTATAATCGTTAATCATAGTAAATGCCGACAGTGGAGTAATGTTCACAACGATTGTGGAGTCAACGGTGTCAATACATCCGAAATGGTCTTTCACTATCAGGCGCACGATATCGCTCCCAATGGCAGTATAAGTATGATATGGATTCTGCTTTGTTGACCTGTCATTAGCCCCTGATGTAGGATCGCCGAAGAACCAATGCCAGAAACCGATTGTGGTATCAGATTTACCAGAGATATCGGTAAAAAAGGTTGGATCGCCGGTACAGGCGGCAGTGTTTTCAAAGTGGGCAACTGGCAAACCATATACCCGGGTTGGCTTAGTTAAAGAGTCTTTACAGCCAAACCTGTTGTTAACTATTAGCTTGACATTATAAATACCTGCGGTGTCATATTTGTGTGGCGGATTTTTCAGACTTGAGACATCAGTAGGCGACGAGCTGAAATTCCAATTCCAATTGGTATTGTTTTCACCAAAGGTTATCGAAGTATCTCTGAAAAGGGTTATCTGGTTGAGACAAACAGGGACATTTGCAAAATGGGTTTCAGGGGTTGGATTTATGGTAACAGAACCAGTCATGTTGTCAATAATGGTAGAACCGTTAACCACCGCCCGTATTTCTAAAATTACCGGGTATGTTCCGCTGTTGGCAAAAGTGTGATAAATGGGTGAACTATGAGTTGAATAGGTAGTATCTGGCGTGCCATCTCCCCAGCTCCATTTCCACTGATTGATCCTCGTAACCGGCAACGAACTGTCGGAAAATGCAATCCGGTAGCGGGCGCAGAGAGTATCGGCATAAGTAAATCCGGCTTTTATGCACGGGAATCGCTGAACGTTCTGTGTAATACTGTCTGTGCATCCAAATTCGGAGGTCATTATCAAAGTTACAGGATGAATGCCAGGATAATGATAAATATGTGAAGTATCGCCCGGCGGAGCATTGATGATCGTTGATGCTGTACTATCTCCCCATTTCCATTCCCATGTGGCAATTGTTCCGCTACCAATAATTTGTGTAGAATCGGTAAAATGAATTGTACTATCACAAGGAGTTGAAATGTAGGTAAACAAAGGTTGCGGCGGCGCATAAACCGTTACTTCACGGAATACGCTATCAACACAGTTATCCGAGTTATATGCCCGCATTTTAACTACAAATGTTCCTGGTCGGGAGAAAGTATGCGATGGACGGTATAAGGTTGAACTGTTATTGGCTCCCGGATCGCCAAAATTCCATGCCACTGAATATAAAGTATCTCCGGGCGTATTATTAACAGGCTCGAATTTCGTCGGAAACCCAAAACATTCTGTACCATTGGTAAAGGAAAAAGCGAATGCCGGTTTAATAAATACAGTAGTATCTCTAATCGTATCCTTACAGCCATAAGTATCGGTTACAATCAGCGTAACTGTATCATAAACATTGTAAATAGGAAATGTATGCGATGGGTTGCTTGCATTTGATGTGTATCCTGGTTCAAATGTCCAGAGTCTTTCAGCGATTGTTCCCCCGGTAGCTGTTGACACATCCTGGAAATCCACTTTTCCTTTCGGACAAAAATAACTTGTATAGGTAAAATTTGCAACTGGCGTAGGACGGGAAATAACCGGAATAATCACCGAATCAATACAATTTGCAAGATTCCTTACAACAAGTTTCACCATATAGGTTCCAGCAGTTAAGTATATATGAATAGGATTCTGGATTGTATCACCCGGCGTTCCGTCGCCAAAGTTCCATATCCACTTTTTAATACTGCTGCCAGGAGCTGTTGACACATCGGTAAACTGGGTTGGGCTATTCACACAAACAGCAGAATACTCGAACATCGCATTTGGTTTGGGATTCACTGTTATCTGCATTGAAGTATCCTTCACGCACTGATTTGAATTTGTAACCTGAAGATGGACAGTAAAGACGCCTTGTGTATTGTAGGTATGTGTAGGATCTTCTAACGTTGATGTATTATTTGTACCGCTTCCGGGATCGCCAAAGTTCCAGTTCCAGGCTATAATTGTACCGGCAACAGTAGTAGAAGAGTCTGTAAACTGGGTAGGACTCGACATGCATGCAGTGTCGAAAGAGAACTTTGCAAAAGGAGCGGCATTGATTAATACGGTGTGTTTAATAGTGTCAACACAACCGTTGGCATTGGTTGCGATCAGGCGAACTGTATCTGTTGTCGCGCCGGTAAACAAATGATAAGGGTTTTGAGATGTTGCAGTATTATTTGTTCCTGATGCAGGATCCCCAAAATTCCAGCTCCATGCCGTAATTGCGGCTCCACCGTTGACCTGCGTAAGATCAGTAAACTGAACTAGTGACAAAGCGCATGGAATATTCGGAGTAAAGCTAAAGTTGGCAAGTGGTTTGAATCCAATCTGGACAATGTTGGTTATAAAAGCATCACAACTATCTGTTGTCTTAATGGTAAGCGTTACATTAAAACTACCGCCATTGGCAAATTTATGTTTGATATTCTGGTTATCCGGAAAAGACACTGTGACTGATGCGGTTCCATCGCCGAAATTCCAAATCCATTTCTGAATAGATCCATGCGGCGTAGATGAAAGATCATTGAACTGAACCGAGTCGTTTGAGCAATTTGGAGAAGAATAGCTGAATGAGACAACCGGTTTCCCAAGAACAAGCACCGATCTGGTAGTATCTTTCTGGCATCCGAAGCTGTTGGTTACTGTAAGCTTTACAGTAAAAGTACCGGAAGTGGCATAAAGATGCACTGGATTGGGAGAGGTAGAATTTTGCCCATCTCCAAATTCCCAGTAACGACTGGTTATGGTTCCAGGCAACGAGTTTGAACCATCAGTAAAAGGAGTCGGAGTACCCTGGCAAACTGTATCGGCGGAAAAATTGGCTAAAGGTTTTACATTAACCGTAACCGGTTTACCGCCCGGAAGGCTGTCAATGCAGCCATTGGCATTGGTAACCATCAGTCGCACAATAAAGGTTCCTCCTGCGGTGAAGGAGTGAACAGGGTTTTGCGAAGTTGAAGTGTTGTTGGTCCCTGAGGCAAAATTCCCAAAGTTCCAGCTCCATGCTGTAATTGCAGGTCCACCGTTAATCTGTGATAAATCAGTAAATTGAACCGGTGTTAAGGCGCATGAAGATGGGGTAAAACTAAAGTTAGCCAACGGTCTGGCGCCGATCTGAACACCATTTATTTTCTGGGCGAAACAACTATCAGTAGTTAAAATTGTGAGTATTACGTTATAATTACCGCCATTGGCAAATTTATGCTTTACATTCTGATTGCCAGGGAAATTCACTGTTACCGGTGGAGTTCCGTCGCCGAAATTCCAAACCCATTGTTTAATTGAACCGTGTGGCGTTGATGAGAGATCATTGAACTGAACCGAATCATTGGCACAATTTGGTGAAGAGTAGCTGAATGAAACGATAGGTTTTCCAAGCACTAGAATTGGTTTAATGGTGTCTTTCTGACAACCCGTAGAGTCGGTAACCGTAAGTTTTACATTGAAATTGCCCGAAGTGGCGTAAAGGTGATCCGGATTCTGGGATGTTGAAGTTGTTCCGTCGCCAAATTCCCAAAAACGGCTGGTGATAAGACTTGACGGAGAGCTTGAGATATCGGTAAAGGGTGTTACCGTTCCCTGGCAAACAGTGTCGGCTTTAAAATTAGATATGGGTCTTGCATTCACATTGATAGATTGCTGCAAAGTATCTTTACAACCATTGCCGTTGGTAACAACCAGAACAACATTAAATGGCGAAAGTGTTGCGGTAGTAAACTGATGAATTGGGTTTTGGATTGTTGCTGTATTATTCGCCCCTGAAGGTGGATCTGCAAAATTCCATGACCATGACTGTATGCTTCCTCCTCCGTTGGTTTGAGACAAATCATTGAACTGTACTGGTTGATTTGCACAAAGATTTGATGAGAATGAGAAATTCGCGTGCGGAGCAGGTACACTGGTTACTGTTTTCTCAATATAACTCACACAGTTTGTGGTTGTTGTAACAGTTAAACGCACTACATGCGATGTTGCAATTCCCTGGAAAACGTGAACATCATCAGGATTTCCGGGGAAATTAATAGTTTTTGTTGTTCCATCGCCATAGTCCCACACCCATGTCTTAATGTATGAAGAAAAACCAGAAGGCACAAAGGATTGGTTATAAAAACTAACAGGGTTCCCTATACAACTTGTTGGCGAGTAAGTAAACTCTGCAACCGGCTTTGGATTTACAAAAACCAGTTTTGAAATGGAATGGATACACTGATTTGAATTAACAATAGTCAGAGTTACTACATAAGCGCCATACGCTGCATAAGTGTGATCGGGATCTTTAGATGTTGAAGCGCCGCCATCGCCAAAAGTCCAGTTATATGAATTAATTATGGCATTAGGTTGCGGGTTTGACAAATCTGTAAAGTGGGTGATTCCCCCCTCGCATGCAGTATCAAATGAGAAATTGGCAACAGGTAGCGGATGAATCGTTATAGAATCCCTACGGGTATTAGTACATCCATTTGTACTTGTAAGAGTCAGATCAATATAAAAATTTCCGGTATCTGAAAAAGCATGATTAGGATTCTGAAGTGTTGATGTATTATTAGTTCCGGAAAGCGGATCTCCGAAAATCCAAAACCAGTTCTGGATACTGCCTCCACCGTTTGTCTGCGATAGATCGGTAAATTGAACCGTCTGTCCGATACAGGTTGTAAGTGAATTGGTAAAGTTAGCAATCGGCGAAGGAATGCTATTAACTGTTTTCTCAAGAGAGTCTGTGCAATTACTTGTAGTTATTACTGTAAGCCGAACAACATGCGAAGTGGCGATGCCAGCAAATGTGTAAGTGATATTGGGTGACTCCGGATAATTTTTTATCTGCGGGGCTGTTCCATCGCCAAAATTCCAGATCCACGTTTTAATATAGCCCGAAAATCCGGATGGAATGAAAGAAAGGTCGGTGAATGTAACCGGGTTTCCGACACAGCTTGCTGCTGAGAAAGTAAAGGCAGGAACCGGTTTCGGAGCAACCATCACTTGTTTTGTGACAGAATTAATGCATCCGTTGGTATTGACGATAGCCAGTGTGACATTATAAACGCCAAAAGTGGAATAGGTATGCAAGGGGGATTGAAGAGTGGAGGTTCCGCCGTCGCCAAAAACCCAGCTATATGAGGCAATTGCGCTGGCGTTAAAAATGGAGGTATCTTTAAAGTGCGTAGTACCGCCCGCACAGGCTGTATCGAAGGTAAAATTGGCAACCGGCAGCAGATGTATCAGAATCGGCAGTGTGAGCGTATGGCTGCAGCCATTTGCATTGGTTACTGTAAGCGTAACGAGGTAAGTTCCTGCGGTGGCAAAAATATGCGCCGGGTTTGGCGAGGTAGAAGTATTGTTTGATCCTGATCCAGGATCGGCAAAATTCCATAACCAGGTAACAATATTTCCGCCACCATTTGTTTGTGACAAGTCATTGAACTGAACTACCTGGGTGGCGCAGGAAGGCGTACCGGGTAAAACTTCAAAGGAAGCTTTCGGCGCTGGAATTAAATGGACCTGGCGGGTAATTGAATCCTTACAACCGAAACTCGATTTAACCACAAGGGTTACATTAAAACTGTAAATTCCACCTGGGAAAACATGGGTTTTATTGGCGCTTGCGGGTTGGTTGATTGTATCGGAGGAATTATCGCCCCAATGCCACACCCATTGTTCGATATAACCCGGGAAACCGGCTGGTACATAAGACTGATCGGTAAACTGAACTGCTATTGAATCGCAGGTTGGCGATGCAAAGGTAAATCCGGGAACAGGTTTCGGCATCACAGTTACGATTTTTGATATCGAGTTTGTGCAGCCAATGATATCAGTAACAGTCAACACTGCGGTATACGTTCCGGCGGTTGTATAAAGGTGAGCCGCATTTCCTGGATTGGCTGAATGGGCAGCGCCATCGCCAAAATTCCAATCCCACACTGCGATGTTTCCGGGCGTCATTACCGATAGGTTAGCATTGAAACTTACGACCTGGTTAAGACAAGTATTATTGGTAAAAGTAAAATCAACGGGAACCGGCGGTTTTACAAATACGTTCTTAACTACGGTGTTTTTACAGTTATTAATATTGTCAGTCACTGTAAGTGAAACGTGGTAGGTTTGGTTTGTGCCGCTAAAAGTATGCTGTGGATTCTGCAACAGGGAAGTGTTATTTATCCCGGATCCCGCATCTCCGAAATCCCAGAACCAATCAATGATATTACCTGATGTTGAATAGGAAAGATCCGTGAAAAAGACTGCCTGATTGGCGCAGGCAATGGTATCGGGGAAGGTAGGATTATTGGAATAGGTAAAGTTGGCAGTAGGTTTTGGAAATACAACAACCTGAATGCTGAAGGACTCAAAGAAATTGGTGATGTATGTAACCGTGCGGGTTACGGTAAATGTTCCTGAAGCGGTATAGATATGCGTGGCAAAAACTGGAAATATCACAGGTGGAATATAGGTAATAACATTCCCGTCGCCATAGTTCCAAACCTCTTTAACGATATTGCCTCCCGGGATCTGCGGTGTAAAATGCATTGTGTCGCCAATACATTTGGGCGAATCTGTTGTAAAGAATGCAGATGCATTGCCCTGAATACTGACCTGTTGCTGCAAGCTGTTTGAACAGCCATTAATGGCGTCGGTTACTGTAAGCGTGACAAGGAAATTACCTGGTCCCTGATAAACATGCGAAGGATCTGGACCGTATCCGTAGGCGCCATCGCCAAAATCCCAGACAAGGTTGTTGCCCACAGTGGCTCCCGTAATATTATGGAAAAGGATTTCCCAGTTCTGTGTACCATTCTGAAAAGTAAAATCAACTGAAGGTTTTGGACTAACAACAAGCGGTGGACTCAGGGTATGGGTATTTGCACATCCATCGGAATTTGTTGCCTTAAGAGAAACATTATATAATCCAACAGCGCTGAAAAGATGAGTGGCATTTGGATCGGTTGAGGTATTCGAACCTGAAAGAGGATCGTCAAAATTCCAAAGATAACCGCTTATCTGGCTGCCACCGTTCAAAGTGCTCGTGTTGGTAAACTGGACGGCTTCGCCAAGACAGGCATTCCCTACGAGGAAACTGGCCATTGGCGATGGATTAACTGAAACGGTCTTGGTAAAATAACCATCCGGATCGACCTTCGAAACACAATGATTTGAATTAGTAACCTTAAGTTTGGCTGTGTATGTTCCCAGATTTAAATAGGTATGCGAAATAGGTTCGGCAGGATTGGTACTTGAATAAGAAGAACCATCATCAAAAACCCAGTCAAGTTGCGTAATCGTGCCTATCGGAGTAAACGAAGTGTTTGTAAACTGAGTAGCTTCGCCGAGACATGCAAGAGTATTGGTAAATGATGGAATCGGAACGGTGTTGTCGAGAGTAATTATTTGTCTAATTGTATCGGTGCAGTATTTATTATTGGTAATTATAAGTTCAACCAAATGATTACCAGGAACTGTAAAAACATGTGATGGTTTTGGCACAGTATCGAAATTGCTTGTCCCCGATCCAGGATCGCCAAAATTCCAGGCATAGTGAGCTATTGTAATTAATGGATCAAGTGGATAAATAGGATTTGTTGCCGTTGAACTGCTGCCATCAAAAGTAATTGGATTATATAAACAGTTATCGGGAACCGGAGTTGCAGAATTCGTGAAATTGGCAACCGGTTTAAGCCGGAATGGATCAACATATACATAGTCAATAATCTGATCGGTACGACCGGTAGAATTTGTTACTGTAAGTTTAACAGTGTAAGTAACCCCGGCAGTTGTCGGAAAAGTATGTTGCAGCACGCCTGGTGCAATTCCAACCGGAGAGCCGTCGCCAAAGTCCCATGTATAAGTAATTGGATCGGAAGTTGGATGAACAGAAACATCGCCGGTAAAATTCACGATATTATAAAAACAGCCGCCTGTGGGATCAAACCGATAATAAAAATAAGCATGAAGGAGCGGTTGAACGGTAACCGTTTTAGTTACTTCTTTTCCGACACATCCGGTAAAAGTGGGATCATTATTCCATTCTGTCACCTTTACGGTATAAACGCCGGGGGTTTGCCACTTAACCAGCAACTGATTCTGGGTGGTTGATCCCGAATATGTCCAACCTCCGGAAGGCAAAATTGACCATTGATAAGAATGCGTTGGCGTTCCTACGGTAGGTGGCGTGGAATAGTGATAAGCCAATGTGTCATTCTGATCGCAAACGATATCTGCGCCGGTGATAAATGGTTGCGTGTCGGGACAGTCCAGAGTTGGGGAATTCTGCGCCCTCATGCCGGGTATTGATAATATCCACAGCGATAAAAAAAGAACACAACGGAATATTCGATGGAACATAAGGATTTGAATTTGTATATGGTTCTCGCTTCTTTTTTATACTGATAAGTACGACAAAAGTTTCATTAAAAAGGTTGCCTGTAATGTAGAATTCTAATACTGAAAAATTTCGGTTAACTGCGAAACAACAAAATTAACAAAATATTACGTATTATCAATACGTTCAGACAACCCTTACAGAATAAATATTGTCGGGATATTGGAAAATATTTTGTTATTGAACGAATCCTTGTAATTTTGCAAATATCAATACGGAACCGATGAAAAAATTCTTCACATTATCTGCCTTGTGTATTGTCACATTATTCATTTTCGCAGTGGCATGTACCAAAGAAAAAACTATTGAACCCTGCAATGGAAAAGGGACTTTAAATGTTGAAAATAAACTTGACTCCCTCATCACGGTAAAGATTGTGCAGACACTTCTCACTAAAAGCATCCCGAAAGATTATACTCTTGCGTTTGAACTGACAGGTAACCAACCTTATACTTTAAACATTGACGGGCCTCAATATCATAAAGATACTACTATTATGATACTTTCTTGTGACAATAAACTTCTGATAGTTATAAAATAGCAATTAAGGTTCAAACTGCAATTTGGATAGGTAAAATACCAATCGCTTATTTCCCGACTCCAGCGCGATATTTTTTATTTCCTGATAACCACTTGTTATAAAGTAATTTCCATACCATTTCTGCACTTTTCCTTTTGTTTCAGTTAACAATTTATCTTCAGGAAACATCAGTTCAACTGGTGTAAAATCTGTTTTTTCCACCACAGTATTTTCATGGATGATTTTTGAAGCTATTATCCCATCGCTTAAATAAAACAAAACCAAATCGTTGCCAGTAGGAAAAACCACTACATTCGGAGTAAGCTCCATGGAAATCAAATTTCGTAATTCCAGATTATTATCCCACACAAGTTGTCCTTGCTCGTCAAAACAAGAAACAATTGCATTAGAAAACCTATATCCGTCAAAAACCGAATAGCTGTTAGTGTAAGGCCGACCGTAGAAATCGAAGTCGGTGAAGGTTTCGGAATGATATTGCGGTGAATAAACTTCGGTTGTCACAATATACCGGTTGCTTAGCGCCAATAACTTATGCATTATAATTTGAAAATCAAGCGAATATTCTTTTAATGATTTATTCTTTTTTAGCGCTTTCTTTTTCAGGTTCAGAATATCTTTTTCGCCAATGAAGGAATCGGCATTTTTAAATTCCAGAAAATTATAGAAATTTATGTTTTGCTGTTTGCCATCCCCAATATTGCAGGAGAACAAGCCGGTAGCCTCGCCGCCGCTTTCATTCTTCCGGGAGGATTTCGAAATTCCTTGCCCATAACTGCCGGTTATAAGTTTTGCTCCGGTTTCAGTTGATGCGACTCTTACGTTATTAAAGGTACGGTCGCCTTTTTGACTTCCGATCATAACCTCTCTGATTAATTTGCCGGTTGTATCATAACCAACAACAAAATATTCGGCGCTTTTTTTCGAAACCTGTCTGCTTACCACGGCAGAAACTGTACTTGAGGCGCTGTCGGGCTTAAGGTACATCAAAGTCAAAATATTTCCTACTCCCAGAGGGAAAGTCCTCGCAAAGCCATCGTTCAGGTGAATTGTCAGTATCTTCCCAACTTTCCCATTTTGATTTATGCCAATCCAAGCCCTGTCGTTGAGAATCCCGAAATCAACAATTTCACTATTTTCATCTGTATTGCCGGCGTTGAGAAGCAACATTCCTGAACGGGGGATAATCCTCAGAATTTCAATTCTATTATCACTACTCCTCGATTTTCCAACAGGAACAAACAGTAATGCAAGCGTATCTCCACATTGATTGTTTAACAGAAGATTATGTTCAGTGGGCAATGGAATTGGTTTTACCCAGATTTGTTGCAGATTGGTGTCGTACAGAGCAAAATACCAATTGCTCCTTGCCTGATCAGCCATTTCATTGGAGCGATAAAATAATATCAAACCGATTTTCCCAACGGGGATTATACGGTAGGTTTCATTTACCGACCGGGCTGGAATTTCGATACGTAACGGTAAATCGTGATTATCACCATTAAAAGTACTTTGTGCAGTCGTTGTAAACCGTACAAGGAAAGTTAAAAAAAACAGAAGTAATAATTCTCGTTGCATGTTTCTCACATCTGAAAAACAAAAGTAATAAAATAAAAAGAGGCTGCTTCAAAAGTCATGAAGCAAGCCTCTTTTGTTGTCAATTGGCGATATTTATTTCACAATCAATTTTTGTACCTGCGATATTTTACGGGTAGGATAATACACCTTTACAAAGTAAACGCCCTTTGGTAATGCACTGGTATTCAACATGTAATTCTTCTGATCTGTGGTTGTTTCCAAAACGGTATTGCCAACAACTGAAATCACCTTGATCTCTTTGCCTTCGTTGTTTGCAAAACTGAGTTGACATTTTTCCGATGTAACAATGTCATCGAGTTCCCATGTTGATGATTCAACAGCAGTGGATGTGTACCTGAACCCGATATAGACTGCGGTTCCATTAGTTCCGCTTACATTGATGTTCCCTGAAGGAGTCCAAACCCAGTTACCTGCCGACCAGGTAGCTGTTATTGGCGCCCAAGCAAAATCATTTGGATTTGACACACCATCATAATCGTTAGAGATGAGGCACTGGAGAGCGGGACCTGTATATTTATATGCCGACTGGAAGTTCAGCGCTTCATTATTGTATTTATCAAAGTTCATGGAAGGAGTGATGATCCAATCCTCGTTTACATTCGACGCTCCTGCAAAGCCGCTTACTTTGGCGCACGGACCTCCGTTGATGCCGTGAATCGAATCAATCATCCACACCTCGGCGCCGATAACGTTTTTAAGAATCCAGTTTGAAAAATTGTAGGCGGTAAAATGGATACTGTCAATAATCACTGTATTGCTTGTGGTTGCAGAAGCGGCTGGAGCCGTGCCATCAGTTTTATAATCAATAAGTGAACCAGAGTTTGTATAGGGATAAATCTTGAAAAAATATTGTTTATTTCCTGGTAAATTCCCAAATGAAGCGTGCTGAGCTCCTTGCAAAATGTTAAGAGCGCCGTGACCGTCGGCGAGATTGGGATCATCTGAAACCGGGGTTCCGTCAACGGGCGCAGCAATGCTATTCTGATCGCTTGCCAGTACAAGGTATGCGGCAGGCAACTGAGCGCCAATGGCGTCTGTCCAGGTAAGGTTAATGGTGAAAGGCGCAGTGCCGGCGGCAAAATTTGTTGGATAGTTTGTCGGTTCAGGAACAGGTCCGCCGCTGAAAGCTGTCCAAATCACATTGTCAATAGTTACCTGACCGGAGTTGCTGCTATCTGCCTGTTTGAACATGATAGTGAAAACGCCCGGTGTATTGACTACCACAGGACCTGAATTGGTGACTACGCCCTGAGCTACGCTTGTAACATTTTTCACAAGCATTCCATTAATAAAAAGGTTTAGGTTAACTGCTGTGGAAAAAGTTTGCTTGTAATCAAACTGAATAGCGCCGCAGCCATTTGAAATATTTCCGGAAACAATTTTGGAAGTCAAGGGTCTTTTCTTGCCGAATGTCGGCGAAGGGGCTACAATAACTGAGTCGCCGCGACTTTGAGTGTAAGACCACGTTGAACCGTCCATACCGAGGAAAGTGCCATCGTGGTATGCATTAGCGGTTTCAGGATAGTTTGTAAAATTTTCATTTCCCTGCCCAATTGCAAAGAAACCAGTCGCCAGAAAGACGATAAAAAATAGTAATTGTTTTTTCATAAGATTTGGTTTATTGATTATTTATTGAATGATTAGCTTTTGTGTTTCTGTACGATTAGATTTCAAATTTTTAATTTGAAGAAAATATATACCTCCTTGCCAGCTATGGCAATCCAAAGAAAGCCTCATGGATAAAGTTCTATCGCTGAATATTTGGGATCCGGCAGATGTCATAACGACAATCTGATAATCGGACATTTCACTAAAATTGACGCTGAAACTACCGCTGGTAGCCGGGTTTGGGAGAACAGTGAAAATACTTGCAGTTAAATGGTCTGAAATTCCTGCCGGTCCAACCTGAATAAATGCGGGTTTATATTTTTTTCGCTGTCCGGCATAGTTGGAAACCGTAAGGGTGACGTCATAAGAACCCATAATATTATATTGTATCGGAGGCGGCGTTTGACCATTGAATGTTTCCGGGAATCCTCTTTCAAATTCCCAGAACCACGAAGTAATATCTCCAATTGATGCGTCAGTAAAAACGACAGTCTGTCCAAGGCTTATAGTAGAATCGCTGACATGAAAATCGGGAACCGGCAGATTTGAACATCCTGCGAGCGGAGAAGCGAAAAGTGAATCTCCGGCAGGAGTTTTTCCCTGATATTCAACAGCGTGTCGCCAATTTTCAGGTAAAAGATTATTGGAGTTTGGATCGCAAAGTTCAAGAGTTGGACCTCGCCCATTTGCCAAAGTATCCCAGGGAGGAGACGGCATATAATAAACTGAATCAACAACAAAGCCGAAATTATCCTTGATTACGATTGGTTCGCCGCCATTACTGAGCGCTGATCCTGCATTCCACTGAAATGCAGCTACATGATAAGTACTTTCAATGAGTGATGAACTTTTCCCCACCATAAGATATGATTGCGGGTTAAGCGTTACAGCCGGAAATGTATACTCAATCCCTCTGCTGAAATAGAAATTCGTTAGATCAACACCAATATTTCCATTGTTATAAACTTCGATAAACTCAAGAGAATCAGTGCCACCCAGAGGCGACCGATAATTGATTTCGGTCATAACAAGAGGG
Organism: Bacteroidota bacterium; assembly: GCA_026391715.1. Classification (GTDB taxonomy): domain Bacteria; phylum Bacteroidota; class Bacteroidia; order Bacteroidales; family FEN-979; genus CAIVAT01. Next base: position 5,591 of record JAPLDO010000242.1, on the reverse strand, counting down.
GCATTCGTTGGTCCGATCACATGAATATAGGTTGTTTTACACGCAGTTTGCTGTCCCCACTGATTTGTGGCGGTAAGGCATACAGTGTAATCTCCTGTAAAATTATAGGTAATTCCGACAGGATTCTGAGCGGCGGATAAAGCGGGTACGCCGCCAATGAAAGACCAACTCCACGATTCGGGGCAGAATTTTGTTGAATCAAAGAAATTAATGGATTCACCCACAGTAAGGTTTACTTTACTTGCTGCAAAATCGGGTTGGGGAGCCATTATTTCACATAGCGTACTAAAAGTTACGTTGGTTCCATAAGCAACGCCGGTAGCATTAGTGGCATAAGCGCGTAAAAAATAGGTTGTACTCGGTAGCAGACCAGTCATGGCGCTCGTGAAAGCGCCAAGCGTTCCTGGTTCCACCGAATGTGGGCCGGAGATTGCCGGACCGGATGATGTACCCCAACAAAGTCCCCGGGCTGTTATTGAAGATCCACCGTTGTTTGTTACGTTACCTCCACCCGTAGCGGTATTGAAAGTAATATTGGTTACAGTTGGATTGGTTGATACCACCGGAAGTCCTGGACCTGACGGGCTTAAAGGCGTATCTGAATTTGTCAGCGTTACAACATCGCGGCGTAATGCAGTAGTTGTATTTGCGCCGCTGGGCCAAATACCGGTGGAGCTGGCATTGAATGCAAAAAGGGAATTATCAGCATTCCGCGATTCCACTCGCCGCACTCCATTAGGATTATTGGCTCCGATTGGAATTATTGCTGGATAATCTCCGGCTACACTCGCGCCAGACTGCATGTAAACATCATTAATTTCAGCAGGAAGCTCGGCATTTGTTGCCTGTGTAGGAACCATCGGGCGGATCATATAGGCAAATAAAGGATCTCCTGTTCCTGCTTCGTTATCAAACATAAGCATATACTTTCCATTCGATGGCGGCAATGAACTTCCTTTCACGAAACAGCCATCATCGGTAGTAACAGGAGTGCGGGCAATTAGAGCAATATCGAGGGCAGTGAGGGTTTTTGTTCCAACAAAAAGCGGCGCCGAAGGCATTACGCCACCTGCCGGAATCCAACCCAATCTGAGATTATGTACCTGTCCTGCATCAAACCTGCTGGCATTACCGGTTGGCTGAATGAAAACCCAAACAGGACCGCTACTGCCGGCAGCGTCGGTGGTAAAGCAATTCAGAATAGAAGTTGTTCCGCTGAAAACAGTACCAGTCCAGTAGTTACCTGCCCCATAAGTTGTGATTGCCTCCGAAACAAGTCCGATGCCTGGTTTTAAGTCGTAAGCGGTAGTTGGCGTCAGCCCTTCAATTTTAACACAAACAGCAAATGCCGTTCTGGCGTTATTTGTGGAGGCAGCCGTTTTGCTGCCAAAATATCTGGGAATGACCAGTTCGGTAACTGTCTGGCTGTAAGCGTCGGTAAAAATGCAAACCAGCAGTATCAGAATCACGATCCGTGGAATCCGAAGTTTCATAGCTCGATGATTAAAATTTATGCATCCGGAAAAATTAATTTACAAAGGTGCTAATTTTTTTTGAATTTGGGCAGGCATACAATAAAATAAGGAAAAGAAAAGGGCTGCCCTTTGTATGGCGCAGCCCTTGAAATTACCATAAAGAACAGAATTTGTTATTTATCCTTTACTTCTTCAAAATCAACATCGGTCACATCATCGTTGCCGGGTTTTGGCGACCCTTGTTGGCGCTGACCAGGATCTTGCTGTTGACCTCCCTGAGGTCCGCTTTGTGCGGAGTTTTTATACATCTCCTCACTCGCCGTTTGCCAGAGTGCATTCAGGTTTGCCATGGCTGCATCAACGCCGGCAATATCACGGCTTTTATGTGCATTTTTCAAAGATTCCACGGCTTTTTCTAAGCCGGCTTTCTTGTCAGCGGGAAGTTTGTCGCCAAATTCCTTTAACTGTTTTTCTGTCTGAAATACAAGGTTGTCGGCTTGATTTAGTTTGTCAACTTCCTCTTTCATTTTTTTGTCAACATCGGCATTTGCCTGCGCTTCGTCACGCATGCGACGGATATCTGCTTCCGACAGTCCTGATGATGCTTCGATTCTGATTTGCTGTGATTTTTCAGTTGCCTTATCTTTTGCCGTAACATGTAAGATTCCGTTGGCGTCAATGTCGAAAATAACTTCGATCTGCGGTATTCCACGTTGGGAAGGTGGAATTCCATCAAGATGGAACCGACCGATACTCTTATTTTGGTTTGACATAGGACGTTCACCTTGAAGAACATGAATTTCAACGGAGGTTTGTCCATCAGCGGCTGTTGAAAACACCTCTGATTTTCTCGTGGGAATTGTTGTATTTGACTCAATCAGCCTTGTCATAACGCCGCCGAGAGTTTCAATGCCAAGCGATAAAGGCGTAACATCGAGCAGCAGTACATCTTTCACTTCACCGGTGAGTACGCCACCCTGAATAGCGGCGCCGATTGCTACAACTTCATCAGGATTTACTCCCTTTGACGGTTCTTTTCCAAAGAATTCACGAACCAGTTTCTGAACTGCCGGAATACGTGTTGATCCGCCAACGAGAATAATTTCGTCCACTTCCGATGCTTTCAAACCTGCATCCTGCAATGCTTTCTGGCAGGGAGGAATGGTTGTTTGCATAAGACTGTCAATCAGTTGTTCGAATTTTGACCGTGTAAGTTTTTTTACAAGGTGCTTTGGCACGCCGTCAACCGGCATAATATAGGGGAGGTTGATTTCGGTTTCAAGCGAACTTGACAACTCTATTTTAGCTTTTTCTGCGGCTTCTTTCAAACGCTGTAAAGCCATAGGATCTTTGCGCAAATCAAGTCCTTCGTCCTTTTTGAACTCGTCGGCGAGCCAGTCAATGATTATATGATCAAAGTCATCGCCTCCGAGGTGGGTATTTCCATTGGTTGATTTCACCTCGAAAACGCCTTCGCCCAATTCAAGAATTGAAATATCAAATGTCCCGCCGCCAAGGTCAAACACAGCAACTTTCACATCTTTGTGCTTTTTATCAAGACCATAAGCAAGTGCGGCTGCCGTTGGTTCATTAATAATACGTTTTACGAGTAAACCGGCAATTTCGCCAGCCTCTTTTGTTGCCTGGCGTTGGGAATCGCTGAAATACGCAGGCACGGTAATTACTGCTTCCTTTACTTCCTGTCCAAGGTAATCCTCAGCCGTTTTCTTCATTTTCTGAAGCACCATTGCCGAGATTTCCTGCGGGGAATATAATTTCCCTGAAATATCAACCCGCGGGGTATTATTTTCACCACGCACAACCTTATAAGGTACGCGATGGATCTCTTTCTGAACCTGATCCCAGGTTTCGCCCATGAACCGTTTAATCGAAAAAATCGTGTTTCTTGGGTTGGTTATTGCCTGTCGTTTTGCAGGATCGCCAACCTTTCTCTCCCCGTTTTCAGTAAATCCAACCACCGACGGCGTTGTACGCCTTCCCTCGCTGTTTGGAATAACAACGGGTTCGTTACCTTCCATCACAGACACACACGAATTGGTGGTTCCAAGATCAATGCCAATTATTTTTGCCATAAATATGTTCTCCTTTTAATTTAAGTATATTTTTGTCGGAACTGCCGCTGTAAAGTCAATCACCGTGCCAAATGGAAAATTATGTCAGGGGGGTGACAAAAAGACAGAAGACGCGAAATAGGGAAATGGATTAGAAGCCGAGGTCGCTGGTATGGTAATTTACTTTTAGTTGGTCTTTGGTTATCTGACTGACCCAAAGCGTGTCAAGTTGTTGTTTATTAAACCGCGATGAAAATAGACCGATTCCGTTGGTAATATTAGTAAATGTTGGTTTTTCCTGAACCAATGACAATGACGGTTCTGTGACTTCCATATAAGTATTCATATCGGCGGCGGCTACTGAAAAGATAAAATCGCAGTATAATGCTGTACGATGATCAACGAGAGAGCTTGTATCAATTTTCGACCCGACCACTGAATAAAAGGCGTCGCTGGGAAAATAGAGATCGAATGGTTGTGTTGAAGGATTATCCGGACTTTTAATATCATTGAATACGATCCAATCAATAGACTTTTTAATTCCAATTTTTGGAGCAACTACCATGTATTCATTATAAAAAAAGCGGATTAGCAATTGGTACCGCTTACCTTCTTTTGCCTGTTGCCATTTAACCTCGAATGATTCGGGTGGAGCGGGAAAACTTGCCTGAGTTACCGGTCGCAGAATTTCAAAATCATGTACCAGATTGGTTTGGGATGTTATCTCTTTCCCGGTTTTTTTATTTTTAATAAATATTTTATAGATATAATTCTCATTCAGACTTGCCGTTGTGAAATACATCAACTGATCGGGAAAATAAAAGATTGAATCGCCTGCAAGTTTATTATGAATGGTAACAGTATCGAGCGGCAGGGAGCGTATAAACGAACTATCCTGATACTCATCGAGACGCACTTCAAGTTTATCGGGATAATTACTCGAGTCGGGAATCTTTGCAAACTGCATAGCGTCGCCGGGACCAAGGAAAGCTTTGGTAATCTTTATAAATGTAGTATCTGCCTTTTGGTCAAGAAGTCCGTAAACAACGGTAACATCTTTCCAATCGGCATTAACGTTTAAATCCTTGTTGCATGAAATGAATACCGTGAGAAGGAGTAGGAAAAATGCAATAAATCGTATAGCGCGCATACTGGTTTGATTTTAATAAGTGGCAAAATTACTCAAATTTATTGTAGTTTTGCTATCAAATTTTAACTTATGTCAACAGCAATATCCTTTCGCAATGTAGCCAAAGTTACCACTCATGTTCTTCAGGAAATGAAGGGTAAAGGTGAAAAAATCGCCATGCTAACCGCTTATGATTATTCGTTTGCACGGATTCTCGATGGAACCGGAATTGATGTAATTCTTGTTGGCGATTCTGCGTCAAATGTGATGGCGGGGCATGCCTCTACCCTGCCTATTACCCTAAATGAGATGATCTATCACGGCGCCTCTGTTGTCCGCGCCGTTAAAAGAGCGCTGGTAGTTGTTGATCTTCCTTTCGGCACTTACCAGGGAAATTCAAAAGAAGCGCTGAATTCATCCATCAGAATAATGAAGGAGGCTGGCGCCGATGCTGTTAAACTCGAAGGCGGACACGAGATCATTGAATCGGTTGACAGGATTTTATCAGCCGGAATTCCTGTAATGGGACACCTTGGACTTACCCCGCAATCAATTCACAAATTCGGCACTTATGTAGTGCGGGCAACAAGTGAAGAGGAGGCGGCAAAACTTCTACAGGACGCATATCTTCTTGAAAAATCGGGATGCTTCGCCATTGTTCTCGAAAAGATTCCGGCAAAACTGGGAGCCGAGGTAACTAAATCCTTAAGAATCCCCCTGATTGGCATTGGCGCCGGTAAAGATGTTGACGGACAGGTGCTTGTTCTCCACGATATGCTGGGTATTACAATGGATTTTTCGCCCCGGTTCCTGCGCCGGTATCTTAATCTCGCCGAAGAGGTGCGCGGTTCGGTAAACTCATACATCCACGATGTGAAAACCCTCGATTTTCCAAATGAAAAGGAACAATATTGA
>JAPLDO010000052.1 GCA_026391715.1 Bacteroidota bacterium | reverse complement strand
TGCCCTTGTCAAAACAACAATTCCCAGCACAGTTTGCGGAACCTTGTATCTGGATGCTTTTTTCTGTTGCTCAATAATCAGGCTGATGAAGTAATTCAAAAAACGGTTAAAATTGTAATCGTAATCAATTTTTTGAATTTCAATTACAAACCGGTGGTCAACGGTTTCGGCATAAATATCCAATTTGAAGTCAATATTTGCAATAGGCGGTACAAATTGTTTTTCTGTTTCTATTTTGTCGACCACAATATCAACATCAAAAAGGTCTTTTACAAACTGTTGAAATACAACTTTATCGGTAAAAGCCTTTTTAAAAATGGTTTCATTGTCTAAGGGCGCAAGCATAATGTTTTGTTTTCATACCAATACAAAGTTACGATATTTCACGCTGTTCTCCAATGTTTTTTTCTCAACCGGTACCTTGCAGATGGATTGTTGATTTTTTTGGCGATGGATAATGCATTGCTAAAATATTCAAGGGCTTTTTTATAATCCTGCTGATCGTAACAACCCAATTCAGGTTATCTGCTCTGACAGGAAACTACACTGTAATATCCTGCGAACAGACAATGCTGAGCATTGAAATTAACAGCGTTAGTCTTGATTTCATTGCACGGTTGAATAAGGCAAAAGTAATCATTTGCTGACAACAAAAAAGGAGGCTTTCTCCCTCTGTGAAGCCTGCGATTCCGGTAAAGGGATTGCAGCCAACATCGGGTTTATTTCGAAAATGATAATTTTTTATGTGTGAAATTCATTTATTTTATTCAAATAAGATTTATATTTGCATAAAAGAAATATGTGAAGACAATTGTTTATACAAGTTCCATTCCAACTGAGTTGATGGAAATGATCGAAAGGTACGCCTCCAAATTCAAAGTGCCTAAGACCCGGATTATTGAACAGGCGCTACGGGTATATTTTGAGAAACTGAAGAAAGCCGAATATAGCGCCTCATTCCGCAAAGCGGCTAATGATGATGAAATGGTTTCAATGGCTGAACAAGGCTTTGAAGATTATCTTAAAATCCTCGGCGAGAAGTGAAACAAGGTGAAATATGGCTTGCCGACCTCAACCCTGTTGCCGGAAGCGAACAACAGGGAACAAGGCCGGTTGTTGTGATCAGTGGCAACGCCATGAATGATAATCTCAGTATATGCATTGTTTGTCCATTGAGTTCAAAACTTAAGCATTATGCCGGATGCCTGATCCTGACGAAAGATTCAACTAACGGGCTGGACAATGACTCTGAAGTAATAACCTTTCAGATCAGGACAATTTCAGGGGAAAGGTTGATTCGCAAACTTGGCGAGATTACTGCCTTGCAGATTGAAATCATAAAAAAAGGGTTATCAGAAATCCTTAATTACTAAGATTTCATTGAAAATTTGTTACTTTGCCGCAAGTTGCGATAAGAAATTATAGCAATAGACCGATGAAGTTTGAATGAAAGATGGCGAAAATAACGATTGATAATATTACCATTGATGTTCCTGATGGAACGACAATTCTTCAGGCGGCGCGAAAAATCGGCGGGAAAGTTGTTCCGCCGGCAATGTGCTACTATTCCAAACTGAAGGGTTCGGGAGGGAAATGCCGTACATGCCTTGTCAAGGTGGCTCAGTCTTGCACAAAGGATCCCCGCCCTATGCCGAAACTGGTTGCCTCCTGTAGTACGCCGGTTCAGGATGGGATGGTTGTGCAGAACCTGACTTCGCCGGAGGTGATTGATGCAAGAAAGGGAATTGTTGAATTTCTGCTGCTGAATCACCCGCTCGATTGCCCGGTGTGTGACCAGGCTGGCGAATGTGATTTGCAGGATCTCAGTTTCGGTTTTGGGATGGAGGAGACTGCTACTGTGGAGGAACGCCGGGAATTTCCGATGACAGATATCGGGGAATATATTAAACTGCATATAAATCGCTGCATTCTTTGCTACCGTTGTGTTTATACCGCCAGCCAACTCACTGATCAGCGGCTGCTCGGTGTTTTATACCGCGGCGACGTCTCTGAAATCGGGACATTCATAAAAAATTCGATCGCCAATGATTTTTCAGGAAACATGATTGATGTTTGTCCTGTTGGAGCGCTTACCGACAAAACTTTCCGGTTTAAAAGCCGCGTGTGGTTCCTCAAACCTATGAACGCCCACCGCGAATGCGCCAGATGTTCCGGGAAAGTGGCTGCATGGATGTCAGGCAATGAGATTTACCGCATAACCGGTCGTAAGGACGAATTTGGCGAACTTGAAGAGTTTATCTGCAACGAATGCCGATTCGAAAAGAAAGACCTTTACGATTGGATTATTGAAGGACCAAGACATATCAAAAAGAAATCGGTAATCTCAGCAAATCATTATGAAAAAATGGAGAAACCTTCGGTGATTAGTCCGATAGAAGAGAAAATGTTACCGCCGGATCAACTGTGAAAATTGAATATAGAGTCCACTCCGAAAAGTGGGTATAAAAATCAAAATTTGGCTAAAGCCCGGAATGTCAGCAACATGAATTGCCACTACCTTAAGGTAGTGGCAATTGATAACCAGATAGTTACTGGACTTTAGTCCAAATTGGTTTCTTTTCGGAGTGGGCTCAATATATAATAATCAAATGGCAATAATTATAATCTACAAAATCCTGCTTGCCGCCTTCATCCTCGTTATGAGCCTTGTGGTTGCTATGTATTCCACACTGGTAGAACGCAAGGTTGCAGGGTGGTTTCAGGATCGTCACGGACCAAACCGCGCCGGTCCATGGGGTTTGTTGCAACCTTTGTCCGACGGAATCAAGCTCTTCTTCAAGGAAGAGTTCATGCCCAATTCTGCGGATAAATTTCTTTATATTCTCGGTCCGTCGCTCACAATGTTCATCGCGCTACTCACCAGCGCTGTAATTCCGTGGGGACCGGAAATTGAAATTGCCGGTATGAAATATTCGTTGCAGGTTGCCGACATCAACATTGGCATACTTTACATCTTTGCAATCCTCTCCATTGGAGTTTACGGCATTATGATCGGAGGATGGGCGTCAAACAATAAGTACGCATTACTTGGCGCAGTAAGAGCTTCTTCTCAAATGATCAGCTACGAACTGGCAATGAGCCTCGCCATTATCGCTATTGTTATGATGACCGGATCGCTCAGCATGAGTGAGATTGTACGTCAGCAACAAGGGTTTCACTGGAATATTTTTTACCAGCCACTGGGATTTCTGATCTTCCTGATATGTGCATTTGCCGAAACCAATCGCGCGCCATTCGACCTGCCGGAATGTGAAACGGAGCTCGTTGGCGGGTATCACACCGAATACAGCAGCATGAAACTCGGTTTTTATCTCTTCGCCGAATACATCAATATGTTTATCTCCGGCGCCGTTATGGCAACGCTTTTCCTCGGAGGTTATCATTTTCCGGGACTCGACAAACTCGGATTGTCGCCAAACGTGTTTGCCTTCGTGAGTTTCATGGTGTTTTTCACCAAAATCACGCTTTTCGGATTTCTGTTTATGTGGGTACGGTGGACACTGCCACGTTTCAGGTATGATCAGCTTATGCGCCTCGGATGGAAAAACCTGATTCCGATGGCGATTCTCAATGTTGTCGTTACCGGAATTGTGATATTGATAAATCTTTAATGATTTTTAAAAATTAACATAGAATGCATCCTCTTACAAACAGATCAAAGGTTGTATCCGATAAGAAAATGACTTTTCTGGAACAGATATACCTGCCTGCCATTTTTAACGGGATGCGGATTACTTTTGGCCACCTTTTCAGGAAGAAGACAACGGTGAATTACCCGGATAATAACCGCGAATTTTCGGACGTATATCGGGGCATGCATGTACTTAAGCGCGACGACGAGGGACGCGAGCGCTGCACCGCCTGCGGATTGTGCGCCGTAGCATGTCCCGCCGAAGCTATTACAATGGTGGCTGGCGAACGCAAACCGGGCGAAGAACTCCTTTACCGCGAAGAGAAGTATGCCATTACTTATGAAATCAATATGCTGAGGTGCATTTTCTGCGGCGACTGTGAAGAGGCGTGTCCAAAGGAAGCTATATTCCTGACAAAAGAAATTGTACCTTCAGAATTTGAACGCGCCAAATTTGTTTACGGCAAAGATGTACTCGTCGAACCTGTGGATTCCGCAGAAAGGATTGACATTTCAAAACGACAAACCCCCGCAACGCTCGAATTTAAAAAAGATAAAAGCAAACGACATAATAGATAAAACCAAAATCCTATTACCCGGAATAACTTTGAACCTGAAACTTTGAACCTTGAACCTTGAACCTTGAACCTTGAACTTTGAACCTTGAACCTTGAACCTTTTATGTTCACTCACTACATCTTCATATTTCTGACCATCCTGGCTCTATTCAGCGCCGTTATGGTAATTGCATCGAAAAAACCAATTCATTCGGTACTTTTTCTCACCCTTACTTTTTTTTGCATTGCCGGACATTATATCCTGCTGAATGCCCAGTTTCTTGCAGTGGTTCATGTGATAGTCTATGCCGGAGCCATTATGGTGCTTTTCCTTTTTACTGTCATGCTCCTCAACCTGAATAAGGAAGAACGATCGCCAAAACCACTATGGGTGAAAATTATCGCTTTTGTTGCCGGATGTATGCTGGCGCTGGTTCTGGTTGGCGTTTTCAGAGGGTATGATATTAAGGTAGCCACTGATCCTGCCATAACGCAAATCGGGTTGGTGAAAAATCTTGGCAAGATACTTTACAGCGAATACCTGCTGCCGTTTGAAATATCATCGGTGTTGTTTTTAACGGCTATGGTTGGAGCGACGCTGTTGGGGAAGAAAGAACAGATATAAAATGAATATCGAATATCGAATGTCGAATATCGAATGTAGAATGTAGAGTGTAGAGATTTGATAGTAGGTAAAAACAGAAATCATGGAAAAAGAAGAGAGAAAATATGATCTTGAGGATAGGCTTATAGTTTTTGGGGTTATGATATCCAATTTGGCTGAATCTATGCCTGAGACAATGGTTGGCAGATATATCAGCGGTCAGATTATTCGTTCAGGTTTCTCTCCGGCATTAAATTATGGAGAAGCTAAAAGCGCAGAATCAACCAATGATTTCATCCAAACTGCCGAAAAGCGGAAAATTAAAAAAAATGATTGAACGGCTTGCTAAGACGATACATCGCCACCATTCGATATTCAATATTCAATATTCGATATTCAATGTTCGTCATTCGATATTTAAAACGCCTTTAGCACATGACTCCCATCTCCACCATCCCCATCCACTACTACCTCATATTCTGCTCAACCCTATTCTGCATAGGCGTTTTCGGGGTTCTTGTCAAACGAAATGCTCTCGTTATCCTTATGTCAATTGAATTGATGATAAATTCGATTAACTTGCTTCTTGCGGCGTTTTCGGCATACACAAACGATCCGGCAGGGCAGATCCTTGTCTTTTTCATAATGGTTGTGGCGGCGGCGGAAGTGGCAATCGGACTGGCAATTGTTGTTCTGATATACCGGACAACTCATTCAATTGATATTAATGTGTTGAATAAGTTGAGATGGTAAATGGAGGTAGCGAGTAGCGAGTAGCGAGTAGCGAGGTAGTGAAATAAGAAAAAAAGAAAAAAATTTATGATTGCGATTTTGATATTAATACCGCTTTTACCGCTTTTGGGTTTTCTTATCCTTGGAATGGGTTTTCGAATCATTCCGAGAAAAATTACAGCTATAATTGCTCCCTGTACAATTCTTATCTCTTTTATTTTAACGGTTTTTGTTTTTTATAATCATATCTGCCTCCCCGCCTCCCCGCCTTATTACATATTCCCCTGGATCCACCTCGGTCCACTGAAGATTGATTTTGCCTTCCTCATTGATCCACTCTCCATCCTCATGATGCTCATTGTTACCGGCGTGGGTTTTCTAATTCACGTTTATTCTGTGGGTTATATGAAGGACGACCCCGGATTCAACCGGTTTTTTGCCTACATGAATCTGTTTATTTTCTTCATGCTGATACTAATTATGGGCGCAAGTTATCCCATAATGTTCATCGGATGGGAAGGGGTTGGACTTTGCTCTTATCTGCTGATCGGTTTCTGGTTTAAAAACCACGATTACAACAATGCCGCCAAAAAAGCTTTTATAATGAACCGTATCGGCGATCTGGGATTTCTATTGGGAATGTTCCTTCTCTATACTACCTTCAACAGTTTGGACTACCGGGAAATTTTCGCACAGGCAAAGGTCATGACAGCCGGGAATACCACGCTCGTTGCAATTACCCTTTTACTTTTTGTCGGCGCCATTGGCAAGAGCGCCCAGATTCCGCTATATACCTGGCTGCCCGACGCCATGGCTGGACCTACGCCGGTTTCAGCGCTTATCCATGCGGCTACGATGGTGACAGCCGGGGTTTATATGATTGCCCGTTCGAATATTCTTTACATGCTTTCGCCGCTTACGATGGAGGTAATCGGCGTCACGGCGCTGGTTACGGCTCTCTTTGCAGCTTCGATTGCCATATTTCAGAATGACATTAAAAAAATTCTTGCCTATTCTACCATAAGTCAGTTGGGTTACATGTTTGTCGCGCTCAGCGTAGGCGCATTCACCGGGGCGATGTTTCATCTCGCCACTCACGCCTTTTTCAAGGCGCTTCTTTTCCTCGGCGCCGGCAGCGTTATCCATGCATTGGGCGGCGAACAGAATATCCGCAAAATGGGCGGTTTGCGAAAAACGCTTCCAAAAACTTACTGGACATTCCTTATAGCCACCCTTGCCATTGCTGGAATTCCGCCTCTTTCTGGCTTCTTCTCCAAAGATGAAATACTCGCGGGTGTCTTCGAATCAAATACATCCGTCTGGATAATCCTTGTTATCGTCGCACTGATGACTGCCTTCTATATGTTCCGATTGTTGTACCTGACCTTTTTCAACAGTTTCAGAGGAACAGAGGAACAAAGGCATCACCTTCATGAATCTCCTGCAATTATGACTATTCCATTAATGTTACTGGCGATTCTTGCCGCTATTGGCGGACTGTTAAATATCCCGGAACTTTTCGGCGGCAGTAGCCGGCTTTCAGGATTCCTTGCGCCGGTCTTTGCCGATGCAGTTGCAATTCAACAGCGCAACACACCATTGACTTACGCTACCGAATGGATTTTGATGGGAGTTACACTTTCGCTGGTTCTGATAATAATCGCCTGGTCGTACCAGAAGTTTGTGAAGCAAAATAAGGGTTTGCAGCCCGATGATGCGCCGCGACCATTGGCTGTCAAACTTATCATTCAGAAATATTATATTGATGAGATTTACGACATGCTCATCTCCCGCCCGGTTTTGCAGTTGTCAAAAATGCTTCACGATGTTGTGGAAGTGCGCCTTATTGACCGCGCCGTGAATGGACTGGGAACCCTTGTTGTATGGACAGGCAAAACCGTTCGTTACGTTCAAACCGGCAATGTAGGCTTTTACATGTTCATTATGGTAATAGGGATTATCTTGATTTTATTCTTTAATATTCTGATCTGACCGATGCTGACTGTTTTACTCATACTCCTGCCGCTCGCGCTTTCGCTGATTACTTTTATGATAAAGGATGAAGGCGCCGTGAAAAAATTCGCGCTTGCCGGGTCGCTCGCTGAATTTGCAGTAGCAGTGGCTGCTTTTGTTCAATACAAAACTTCGTGCCACTGCACTCTGCTCTTCCATGCCGACTGGTTCTCGTCAATGGGAATAAGCCTGCGTTTTGGACTCGATGGTATTGGTCTTCTGCTGGTTGCTATGACCACTTTTCTGGTTCCGGTGATTATCCTTTCCACCTTCAGCCATAGTTATAAACTGCCATCATCGTTCTACGGATTAATCCTGCTGATGGAGATGGCTCTCGTTGGTGTTTTCGCCTCTTTCGATGGAATGATGTTCTACATTTTCTGGGAATTAGCGCTTATTCCAGCCTGGTTTATCTGCGCCCTTTGGGGTGGGAACGACCGCATCCGGATTACGTTCAAGTTTTTCATCTTTACTTTCACCGGAAGTTTGTTTATGCTTGTGGCTCTCATCTGGGTTTATCTCCGCACGCCGGCGCCACATTCCTTCGGCTTTGAATGGATGCTTGCAGCAAAACTTTCGCCGATGGAGCAATCATGGATCTTTGCCGCATTTTTCCTCGCTTTCGCCATTAAGATACCCATATTCCCATTTCATACATGGCAACCCGACACTTACGCCGAATCGCCTCCCGCCGGAAGTATGCTTCTTGCCGGTATTATGCTGAAAATGGGGCTTTTCGGAATCATCCGCTGGCTCATTCCAATTTGTCCGCAGGCAGTTCAGCAATGGGCGCCTGGCGCCATGACGCTTGGCGTTATTGGAATTGTCTATGCCTCTGTCATCGCAATCCGGCAACAGGATTTGAAAAGGCTTGTCGCATACTCTTCCATTGCGCATGTAGGACTAATCGCCACGGGAATCTTTGCCTGTTCGATTTATGCCATGGAGGGAGCTGTGATTCAGATGGTTTCGCACGGAATCAACATTGTCGGGCTTTTTATCATAATAGACGCCATTGAAAGACGAACCGGTACAAGGGAGATCGCCAAACTGGGAGGTATTGCCTCAAAGGCTCCCCGGCTTGCCATCTTCTTTATGATCATTCTTCTGGGAAGTGTCGCTCTTCCTTTGACAAACGGATTTGTTGGAGAATTTCTGCTGCTGCTCGGAATTTTTGAAGCGCACCCAATTTTTGCCGCCGTTGCCGGTCTTACCATAATCCTCAGCGCGGTTTACATGCTGTGGATGTATCAGCGGGTCATGCTCGGAAAGACCAATGAATTGACCGCAAACATCACCGACCTTACCTGGGTTGAAATGGCGACGCTGATTCCGCTGGTTGTGATGATCTTCTGGATTGGGGTTTATCCGTCGTTTTTTATTGAGACATCGCTGGGAGACGTTTTGCAGATATTATCCTTACCTATTAATAAATAAAACAAGTTATAATGATAATTGAGCCTACTCCGAAAAGGAAGCAATTTGGACTAAAGTCCAGTAACTATCTGTTTATCAATTGCCACCTTAAGGTAGTGGCAATTCAAGTTGCTGACATTCCGGGCTTTAGCCAAATTCTTATTTTTCTAACTACTTTTCGGAGTGGACTCAATGATAATTGGATTTGACAGCTTGGTTAGTACAAAAGAATAGCTAATTCCCTTTGCCAAGATTACTGCCAATGTTATCTGTTAATAAGGCTTCAATTATTTGTTTATTAAAGTTATAAACCGTCGTCTCCAACTCGTTTATAGCAGTTTGTAAATCAGCAGTGAATTTTGTATCAGGATCAATAATCAGCGTATTGAAAAGTTGGTTGATCTCAGTTTCTATTGACACAAAGGAATTCAAAGCCGGTTCTCCAAAATATTTCTCAAGAAGCGCTTTATTTCCTGAAAAATTCTCTTTCCACTCAATAAAGTCCTGTTTGCAAGTGTTTTTATCAACAACTCCTTTGCCTAAAAGCTGAAAGTCCAAAACAAGTTTATCCATTAACTTGCCATTTACCTTAAAAACATTGGTTGCAATTTCCCGCTCATATTTCTTCTGCTCAAGCTGATTCTGGAATTGATACTCTTGATTTTGCCAAAGCTGCGCCAATTTCCCTCCAATAACAAAAACGAAAATAAAAGAGATTAGAATTTTTATTATCTCATGGCATAGACTTCTTGAAAAAAGACAATTTTTAAATTTAGTTAAATAAAAATATAGCGCCATAGCCTGAGCAATTTTGATTATTGACTAATAACTTTGATGATGGGAGAAGCATCATTGGGATACATTTTCTTTATTTGTGCAAAAACCGGTTGTGAAAGCGGGATGCTATTTCCAACAAAAATGGTTTGACTCCCAAATGTAAAGCCGGTTTCAATTAATTTATCTTCAATTGCTACTACTTGAATTTTGAAAGAGCTGCCTGCATCTGACGGGACGCCAAACTGGACATTTTTTAGCTCCCATTTGTTTTGGCTGGGGATTTTAATTGAATTTATATAGGGCCACCATTGTCCGGTCGGGTCGCAGATAAAAACGACAGGTACTCTGTTGGTTTGAAGGTTACGGCAAATATTGAACTTAATAGTGTTACCCATTTGAGAAACAGAATTCCCGTTTAATGGGGTTGCGATTGAAACACAATTTTGTGAGAACGCATAAACCATAGTTCCCAGAAAGAGTAAAGTAATAGCGATTCTTGTTTTCATAACGTTAAATTTTGAATTAGTTAACCTTGGAACAATATTCAAGTATCCGGGCGATCATGATCATTTTTATTCAAAATTAGCTTAAATTCGTTTAAAAACGAAAATACTTATAACAATATTCGTTTACAATCGAAAATATTCGCCGGAGGGAGTTCAATTTATTGCGCTCATTTCGACCCGGAAAAATTTCCAGTTAACCAATCCGTAATTTTAATATATTGTATTTCAACTCCATCAACAGTCTCTAATCCGGTTCGAGTTTCATTTATCAACAACAGGTTTTTGCATTGCACCAGTCCCGATACCTGAACAAGCGCCCGAAGCTCTCTTTTCAGGGTTTGTTCATTCCGCAGGTCGCTGCAAACCTGAATTAATGAGGTAACCTGCCTGTTTTCACGCACAAGAAAATCAACTTCCACCCCATTCTTGTAATAATAAAGCTCCCTGCCTGTATAGTGCGATTGGCTCAACAGATGGATGTAAACGATATTTTCCAGCAAATGTCCCCGATCGGATGTGGCGCCGTGCGACAACGCCGCGATGAATGCCTGATCAATTACATAGAGCTTCCGGTAACGAACCGATTCCTGTTTTTTAAATGAAAATTTCGACAAAGTTGAAATCAGGTATGTCTCTTCGAGATAGTCAACATAGTTGCGTGCAGTATGGTCGCTTCCAAGTTGAAAGATATTTTTCAGGCGATTATAGCTGATCTCCCTTCCGAACTGACTGATAAGGTACAGCGCCATCTCCCGTAAAGCCTTTGAATTACGCAACTCGTAACGATAAAGGATATCCCTGTTGATAATGGCATGGAACAAATCTGAAACATACCTCTTGCTGTCAGCGCCAAGTACAATCTCCGGAAAGCCTCCATTTACAATGAATTCCTCAAATGCGGAATTAAGAGCGCCAAGATTTTGAGTGGTTTTTAAAACCGGGTCAATTTGTTTTACCCGGAGGAACTCGATAAAAGAAAAAGGAAAAAGTTCAATCTGGATGAACCGTCCGGTAAGATGAGTTGCCAATTCCCTGCTTAGTAGTTTTGAATTTGACCCTGTAATGTAAATTTCAATTTCCTGACGTTGAAGCCGGTTTACAAACAAATGCCAACCTTCAATGTTTTGGATTTCATCAAGAAACAGACAATCAAATTTGCCATAGACATTATAAGCCGACTCAAGAACGTCATTCAATTGATCGGCGCGAAGATGCAATAGCCGTTCATCGTCGAAATTGATATAGGCAAACGACCGCTCCCGCAGATGCAGCAAAGCAAGCGTTGATTTCCCGCATCTTCTGACGCCTGAGATAATCCTGATTAGATTTGATGTTGCCGGAAAATCAATCAACGCCTCTCTCGGTATCAATTTTCCTGAGTTTAAACAGTCCAGTTCCTCCCGTTGGTCAGACAATATTTGGTTATACAATGATTTCATGATAATTTTATTCGCAATTGTACTGCGAATATACTCAATTTATTCGCAGTGGATGTGCGAATAAATGAATATTTGATACAGTCTGTTTTTCTTTTCCTGATTACCGGATATGTCCGATTTCCTTTTACTTTTGCAACTCACCACAAATCGCAGTTCGTAATTTTTAATTGGTAAAATGTCCACTATTATCTCCATAACCCTCCTCGGCGTCCTTGTTCTTTTTCTGGGAGCGCTGAAACAACAAAGAATACTTTTGCCGGTAATACTTGCCGGACTGCTCATTGCGCTTGGGCTGACTCTGCGCGACTGGAATACGATGCATTCATATTACAACCGGATGATGGTTGTAGATAACCAGTCCATCGCATTCAGCGCCGTTCTGATCTTTTCCACTTTCCTGATATTTTCTTTTGCAGCCCACTATTACCGGGGTGTTCAGCGGTCGCTCGACGACATTTACGGAGTGATGATCTTTGCCTTGGCAGGCGCTGTTTTGATGACCTCATTTGGCAACCTGATTATGCTGTTTCTTGGAATCGAAACATTGTCAATCGCGCTTTATGTGCTCGCCGGAAGTCACAAAGAAGCGATATCTTCCAACGAAGCCACTTTGAAATATTTCCTTCTCGGGTCTTTTCTCTCCGGATTTCTGCTTTTTGGGATAGCTCTGATTTATGGTTCAAGCGGTTCTTTTAACCTCGAAGATATTCATCAATTTGTGAAACTTCACACTGCGGAAGGGTTACCGGCATTATTTCGCGCCGGATTATATCTTCTGATTATCGGGCTGGCATTCAAGATAGCCATTGTCCCTTTCCATTTCTGGGCGCCCGATGTATATGAAGGAACCCCGACGCTTCTCACAGCATTCATGGCTACTGTTGTGAAAACAGCAAGTATTGTGGCGCTTTACCGTTTTTTCAGCGTCACTTTTGCCGGTATTCATGGCGAATGGGAAACCACTCTCTCGATATTAGCGGCATTGACAATAATTCTCGGCAATCTGACCGGCGTCTATCAACCCAACCTGAAACGGATGCTCGCATATTCCAGTATCAGCCATTCGGGTTATATGATGCTTGCAGTTGTGGCATTCAGTCCTTCTACATCCGGTTCTTTATTGCTTTACGCAGTTTCATATTCACTCGCTACCATCCTCGCATTCGGAATCCTAATCCTTATCCGGGAGGTTCATGGCAACGACAACTTCGCCTCCTTTAACGGATTGAGCAAAACCAATCCGGTTGAAGCATTTTGTTTAACAATTGCAATGCTTTCGCTCACCGGAATACCTCCGTTGGCAGGATTTATGGCAAAATACTATTTGTTTGTAACTGCAATTGAGATGAAATATTTGTGGCTTGTCATGATTGCCATAGGCGGATCGGCAGTAAGTGTAGCATACTATTTCAAGCCGGTAATAGCAATGTATCTAAGGGAGCCAACAGAAATAAAACTCAATGTTGACAAACCTTATCAGAGCCATCTCATTTTTATTACTGCGTTGATCATTCTGGTTGGTTTGTTGCCGTTTTTGCTTATAAGAATACTCTGATTTCCTGTCGGTTATTTTAACCAAAATCAATTTAGCAAACCGGATAAACCTCAATATCCTTTTGGGATCAGAATGTCACAATTTAATCCCGATTTGCAGTAGGGTTAAAATTTTTACAAATAATGTAATCGAATCAATAAAAATAGCTACACATTGATTGCTAATTTACGCTTGTTAAATCAGCGATAATCATAATAGTATGCTTTTCACCAGTCCCGATCAATCTTCCACACCAGTCCCGCAATAGCGGCTGCCCCCAGCGCCAGTTCACGCGCATTGACTTTGTCGAAAGTATCGCTGGCAGCGTGTTGGTAATCGAAATAGCGTTGTGAATCAGGAACAAGAGCAATAAGAGGAATTCCAAGGGGTTTAAGGTCGCGGATATCAACGCCGCTGCCGCCTTTTTCGATTGACCAGAGTCCATAAGGTTTCAACAGCGTTTTCCAATTACTGATCTTTTTTACCTGCTCGTCGGAAGCGTCAATGGAAAATCCCTGTGGAGTAAATCCGCCGCGATCGGCTTCGATGGCGGCAAGGTGTTTTTCCGTTCCAAGGTTTGATTTACGGATTGCTTCGGCGGCATAAACTTTTGCGCCGCGCTGATCATACTCTTCATCCATAAAAACCACGACGCGCAGGGTATGGCGCGGTTTGATGTTCAACGCTTTGAAAATCCTGAGTACTTCGATGGTCTGAACCACGCCGGCGCCGTCGTCATGAGCGCCCTGACCGACGTCCCAGGAATCAATGTGGCCGCCAAAGGCGATGATCTCATTGGGTTTTTCGCCGCCACTGATCTCTGCAATTACATTATAACTCTGAACTTCCGGCAGGAGTTTGCACGACATCTGCATGGAAAATTTCAGATTGGGATCCGATTTCAGCCAGTAAGCGAGGCTGTCGGCGTCATTCGTACTTACCGACATGGCAGGAATTGATTTCACCGAATCGGCGTAATGCTGTATTCCGGTATGCGGATGATCGTCATGCGCCAGCGTGGATGACCGTACCAGAACCGCAACCGCCCCGAACCTTGCCGCCTGCATTGCGCCCCGCGCACGTTGATCCACCGCCCCGCCATAAGCGTCGAAAGTGTAAATTGGCTTTGGGTCGGCTGCCCGGTTGAAAAAGACGATCTTTCCTTCAATCTTCTCTTTTCCAAGGACTGCCAACTGATCAAAATTCTTCACCTCGATTATGTTTGCCGTGATCCCGTTTCCGGGCGTGGCAACCGAACCTCCGATGGCGCAAACATTCAAAGTGTGATTTCCGGCTTTCCGGGAGATGACCTTCCCGGTTTCCTTCGTTCCGCGTTCCCAGTGGGTCACCATTACAGGCTGGAGATAAACAGTGTCGAGATCCATTTTATCGAGAACTCCTTTGGTCCAATTTACCGCTTTTTCCGCCTGTGCCGAACCGCAAAGCCTGCCGCCTATTTTATTACACAAGTAATCGAGGTTGCGCCATGCCACAGCGCTTGTAAGGGCTTCGGAATAAATCTGCCGGATTGCAAGAGAATCCTGATCCTGCGCCAAAACTGGCGAGATAAAAGAAATAAAAATGGCGGTTGCGAGAATAGGGAGGAGAATACGCATATCTTTTATGAAACTTAGGAAATTTTTCACAAAGTTATTAACAATGGCTTCACCTTTTTCATCTAAAACCGATTAACCGCAAAACCAGCGGAAAAATCTTTCCTGTGTTTTTCCGTATAAAATCTAACCTGCTATGAAAAAGAAAATTTGCCTTGCCTGTCTTACACTGTTGACGGGATTTTCGACGCTTGGGCAGATCGCTGCCTGGGATTTCTACGGACAATCGCTTCCGGTAACAAGCGCCGCCACAACTTTCAATGCCAACCTGGTATCCGGAAGCGGCGCCAGCAACATGACGCGAGGATCGGGCGCTCCGGCTTCGACCGGCGTCAATTCATTCAGAACAACCGGATTCCAGAACAACGGAATATCCACTGCCAGTTCCGATTATTTCCAAATCACCCTCCAGGCGGCGCCCGGTTACAAACTGTCGCTTTCAACGCTCGATGCAAAGTTCAACGGAACTACCAGTTTTTTCGCCTCTCCGGGCGTTACATCACAGTTTGCCTATAGCCTCGACGGCGCAACATTTATCCTGATCGGAAACCCGGCGCTATCAACTTCACTTACGATGACTCAAATCAATCTTGCCTCCATCGCCGACATACAGAACGTTCATTCAGTAACCACCGTTACTTTGCGCTACTACGCGAGCGGGCAAACCACTACCGGCGGTTGGGGATTTTATTCAGCCTCGGCGGGAACCAACGGACTTGCAGTTGGCGGCGTTGTTTCGGAAGACGTAATTTCCCCACCCTCGATAACCTCTCCAACCGCCTCATCAATAACCCCCGTTTCGGCAATACTCGGAGGAAGGATTACCGTCAATGGCGGAAGCGCTATTACTGAAAGGGGAACGCTTTGGAAGACAAGCTCGCCGGTTACCATCAATGATCATTTACTGGCAGAAGGCGGCGCCGATACCGGTATATTCGCTCATTTGCGAACCGGTTTGCCTTCGGCAACGAAAATATACTTTTCGGCGTATGCCTCAAATGCCATTGGAAATACACTGTCCACAGAAAGCTCCTTTTTCACCCTTGCTGTTGAACCAACAAATCATGTGACAAATTTTTCAGCGGCAGCCGGAAGTAATACTTCCATTGATTTATCGTGGACGCCTGTTCTTTCCGGGGCAAGCGGTTATTTGATCTTACAAAAACAGGGAGCGACGGCTCCCGCCTCTGTTCCTGCCGACGCAATACAGTATCAGCAGGGCGTCGTTTTAGGAGATGCGACAGTTGCAGCCATCGTTTCAAACGGCAGTACCGGCGCCCAAACCATTTCAGCGCTATCTCCCGGTACACAATATACTTTTACCATCTTCCCATATTGCTGGGACGGAACCAACGCCGAAACCACCAACTATCTCACCAATCCTGCAATTCCGGCGGCGACGGCGACAACATCAACCCCTTCAGTGGCTACCTACCATTGGACGGGAACGGTGAACAATGACTTTACAAACGCCGGTAACTGGAACCCTGTGCGAACCATCCCGGCGTTGAATGACATTCTGACTTATGACCAGGGAAGCGCTTCAACAGTAACCAATGTTCCAACCCAAACTATTGGTCAGTTGAATGTGATTTCGAATACTGCAATTACCCTGCAAGGCAGCGGAACACTCACCATCACTGGCGATGCCGGAGATGATCTGACGGTTTCCCAGGGATGCCAGTTGAATATTTCGGGCGCTGGCGCGGTAATTATTTCTCTATCTTCTTCAGCAGGCGGGCAGGTTTCGGGTTCAATGACCTTTTCCGGTGGCGGTCACAGGTTGCTGGCAACTGCATCAAACGGAATCACGTTTCAAACAGGCGGCAGTTTTAAAGCAGGAAGCGGTTTTTCGGGAAATCCTTTTGGAACCACAAACCTCAATTCAGTAGTGTTCGCCTCCGGGTCAACCTATATCTGCCACGCAGGCGGAAATCCTTTCGGAGCAACCGCGCCTTCGTCGGTAGTCGTTTTCCAGCCGGGATCGCTCTACCGCATTGACGCCTACGCGGTTCCCTCTTTCGGCGGACGCACCTACGGCAATTTTGAGATGAACTACACCGGAACCATTACCGTTACAGGATCATCAGCGGTTAACATTGAAAATTTCACAGCTTCCCTAGGAACATTTTATTTCAACGTTACCGGTAATCCGGGACATATAATAAAGGGGAATATTTTCGTATCCTCATTGGCAACAATGATTTTTTCGCCATCATCTGCCGGCACTGTAAATATTAATGGAACCCTTCCCCAGACCATTTCGGGTCCGGGATCTCTGATATGCGGACAATACGCCACAATGGTAATTGGAAACGCCGCAGGCGTCACATTATCAATGAACGCCGACCTGAACAACCTTACCATCAGTAACGGGGCTGTATTTACCATTGCCGCTAATGCTTCGCTTACGGTTGAAGGCGATCTGATCAACGGCGCGCCGGCGTCAGGGTTTATCCTCGAATCGGATGGTTCGCTGATTCATAACACCGAAGGGGTTCAGGGAATTGTGCGGCGGAATATTGCCGCCGCCGACTGGGGCAACTGGCAGGATGGCTGGCATTTTATCTCTTCGCCGGTAACCTCGCAGGCAATCAACGAGCAAAGCGGATTTGTAACTTCAGGAAGCGGAAATGATTACGATTTTTATACCTGGTCGGAACCCGGTAACGCCTGGATTAACTTTAAAAACACCTCAGCGCCGCCCACTTTCTCATCAATCAATGGGAGTACAAATTTTGAACCCGGAAACGGATACCTCGCAGCTTATCAGCAAACCGGGATAAAACAGTTCACGGGCGCCATCCGCGTGGCTGACCTTACTTTCTCTAACCTTGGAATCGCCGGAACCAACGCTAACTCCGGCTGGCGTCTGCTCGGCAATCCTTTTGCCAGTCCGCTTACGTGGTATTCCGATTGGAACCCGGTGAACATCGGCGGAGTGGCAATGGTGTGGAACGAAAACGGGATGAGTTATTCACCGGTGAACGCCGGCGAACCAATACCTGCAATGAACGGTTTTATGATTCAGGTTACCGGAACACCGGGAAGCGTTGGTTCTTTGGTAATGCCTGCGAGCAGAAGAATATTCAGCGCGCAGTCATGGTATAAATCTGAAGAGACTCCGGTAATCAGATTGTTTGCCCGAAACCTCGACAATAAATCATGTCAGGAGAGTCAGATTCGTTTTAATCCGCTTGCAACCACTGAATTTGATCCTGGTTTTGATGGACGGTTCCTAAAGGGTTACGCGCCTGTTTTCTATTCAAAAGCCAGGGACGAACATTTGATGGTAAACTGTTTGCCTGATTTAAATTCTCAGACTTCAATTCCTTTTGATTTTATCAAAAACGACGGAAACCGCTTTGAAATTGAGGCTGAGATTAAAGGCGACCTTCCGGCAACGGTTCTGCTGTTTGATCAAAAAACCGGAATTGAACACAACCTTACCCTCGATTCCGTTTACGTTTTTACGGCTTCGCCGGATGATTTGCCCGACCGGTTTCTCGTCACATTTTCTCATGTCGGGCAGGAGGAACATCCCAGGAAACAAATTGCCATATATTCTTACGGTAAAAATCTCTATATCAAAATGAAGGGAATGGCGCGGATTGAAGTAAGATCTCTGGCGGGAAAAACAGTGTTCAGCGAAAATATCAACAGCTCCGGCATGTATCAAACCACGCCATATCTCGCAACGGGGTGCTATCTCGTTAAATTAACTACCAACTCAACGGTGTATGTTAAAAAAGTATTTATCCAATCATAATAACGAAATGCCATGAAAAGAGATAGAATTGCCATGCTTATACTCGCATTATTCCTGATTGGGTCAGTCTGGAAAAATGCTTTTGCCGATCCACCGCTTAATCCTCCGCCATTACCCGGAAATGGACATGGAATTGTAAACAACCAGCAGGGAGCGCCACTCGACGGAGGAGTTGGTATTCTTCTGATAGCGGGGACATTGTATGCTGCAAGAAAAATTTTGCGACGTAAAAAAGCTGAAAACCAGGAAGATTCGACTACCTTTGCAAACCCATCCTAAGTCCATCCCCGCTTCTATGGAGTAGAAAGGCTGGGTTGGCAATGAAAAAACCTTTATACACCTTCGCGAACTTTCGGATATTTTTTGAAACCTGCCTTACAGTAGTTGTTCTCTCTTCTGTTTTCACAACTGCCTTCACCCAGATCCCTCCCGGTTACTATAACCAGGCGGCGGGAAAAAACGGGCAGACATTACAGATTGCCTTATACAACATTATCAAAGGACACAATGTTGTCAATTATACACCCGGAGTATGGAATGCTTTTTACACTACCGATAAGAAGTCCAATGGAAAGATTTGGGATATGTATTCCGACGTGCCGGGCGGAACCCCGCCTTATGAATATACGCCGGGAAGCAGCCAGTGTGGATCAGGCGGCGGAGGCGTTGAAGGCGATTGCTACAGCCGTGAACATTCATTCCCTAAAAGTTGGTTTGGCGATGTATCGCCAATGAATACCGATCTCTTTCATATATTTCCTACTGATCAGTATGTCAACAATATGCACAGTAACTTTCCTTTTGCGGTTGTTGGAACAGCAACCGCTACTTCGCTGAATGGTTGTAAAAAAGGAAGTTGCGCAACGCCCGGATATACCGGAATAGTTTTTGAACCGATTGACGCTTACAAGGGCGATTTTGCGCGCGCTTACTTTTATATGGCTACCCGTTACCAGAATATTATCGCCGCCTGGTCTTCCAACGATCCTGACGCTGATGCAGTGCTTGATGGAACTTCCTATCCTGCTTTTGAAACATGGTACCTGAATTTACTCATTTCATGGCACAACCAGGATCCGGTATCTGCCAAGGAGATTGCACGCAATGATTCAATATATAAACTTCAGTTAAACCGTAATCCATATATTGACCATCCTGAATACGTGGCTACCGTTTGGACCCCGTCAGGGCCAAAACCGGAACCAACTAACCAGGTAACAGGTTTTGTAGCTTCTGCCGGAAATCCCTCCTACAGCGCTATTAAACTTTTCTGGACTGACGCCGCAGGTACGGTTCTTCCCGATGGATATCTTGTTCGGGGAAGCGCCGCCGGATACGGAAATATTGAAACCCCAACCGATGGCATCGCCGTTGCTGACGGCGGACTCGATAAAAATATCGGAACCGGAATCCAGACCTGTACTTTTACCGGTTTATCGCCAGCTACTACTTACTATTTTAAGATATTTCCATATTCAAACCTTGGCATTTTAACTGACTATAAAACGGATGGAACAATACCCGTAGCCACCGATACCACAACCGCCGGGATCAGCATTCTTCAGGCTGGCGACATTGCCATTGTTGAAGTAAGTACGACCGATCCCGATAAAGTATCTTTTGTTGCTTTAAAACAGATCAGCGCAGGAACCACCATAAATTTTACCGATAACGGGTTCCAGGATCCAAATACAGTTAGAACCGGCGAGGGATTTTTGATTTATACCGCGCCTTCCGTCATTACTGTAGGAACAGTGGTTTCCTGGTATAAAGGGTTGGTTGGTTCGGGATGGAGTACTCCCACCGGCGGTTTTTCTTTATCCACCGGCGGCGATCAGGTTTTTGCCTATCAGGGCGTCTGGGGAAGCGGGCAAACATTGATTTTCGGAGTTCAGACAGGGAATGTCGGTTGGCTCACATCGGGCATAGCCTCGTCAAATTCTTCGTACCTCCCGGCAGCTCTTATCAACAACATCACAGCGGTTAACTTTCCTGAAAAAAACGGCAACTATAGCCTCATTACCAATGGTTCGGTAAATGCTCTGGGAGGTTTAATCGGATATCCTGACAACTGGACGCGAAGCGCTATTATATTGACTACTCCGGTTTGGGCATTTGGAATTACAACCGGAACTTTAATAAATCAACCCTCCACTGTTGAGGATTTCACTATCGGGACCGATGAAACAGTAACCATTCAGGAGGGAATTCATTTCACGATTACGGGGAATATTACAATCCACTGAGAGTTAATGCTACTGGCATAATTACGCCCGAATTTATCTCGTATCCTTCAAGTCCATTATTTTGCGCAAAAGCGAGAATACATGGGCAACATTGTCGTCAATGTAGGAAACATATCTCTGAACATTTGGATTGTCGCGGGTTTCCTCTTTCAATAAAGTTACCATTCCCATTACGCCGAGCATTGGCTCGCGGATTTGATTACTGATGTTACTCAGCATGGTGTTTTTCAGGTTTATGGTTTCTTCTGTCTCATCTTTCGCCAACTGAAGTTCCCTGGTACGGCTGAGAACCCTGTCTTCAAGTTCCAAATGATGCTGAATCGCCAGCTTTTCAAGATTATTCTGATAAACTGCCAGTTTAATGCTGATAATGGTTTGGTTGATATTGAAAGGCTTTATGAGATAAGCGCGTGGTTTGGTTTTACATGCTTCATTGAAAGTTTCAAGGTGGCTCAAACCTGTGAGGAAAACGAGCGCGCAATTATAGTTTTGCGTAATCACTTCAGCGGCTTCAATCCCTGTCATTTTCCCCGCCAGCAAAATATCCATCAAAACCACATCCGGAAAATCTTCCGGGTTTGACAAGTCTGCGAGGTACTTTAAACCCTCCTCTGCCTTGCGAAACATTGCTGTAACTTCGTAATTGAATGGCTGGATCTGTTGTTTCAGATCATTGGCAATCAGAAATTCATCTTCGAATATAACGACCTTTTGGGGTAGCATGGAATTCATCTCGCAGCAAAGATAAACTAAAGCCGTATAACAGACCTATCAGATGAAAAATATTTTACTGATTTCTTATTTTCCCGGAAAATGATCGCGGATTTCTTTAATCTGATCCGGTTGAAGTCCTTCGGGACTATGACCGTAAACGCTGGCGAGAAAAAAGATTCGGGCGGCTTTTGCAACGATATCGAGGATATCAAAAGCATCGTCTGGACTATCGCTTATTGAAATACATCCATGTTTTTCCCAGATTACAGCCTTGTGACTGGCAAGTCCCTTAATTGTTTCAATGGCGATTTGGTCAGTTCCGGCAAGGGTATATGGTATATAACCAACCCCGCCTGGTAAAAAGAGGCTAATTTCGGGGTGCATACCGAACAGCAGTTTATTTATTGCCTCTTCCGACTGAAATGCTTTAAGCTGCGTCAGCGCTATCAGCTCGGTAACATGAGCATGAAGAACAACCTTATCGGCAGAAAGAGTACGAACCAGACGCTGGTGAATTGTAAGATGTGTAGTAAGTTCGGAAGTGGGAAGCGTTGGCGCGCCTTCATGGTGATTATTGATAATATGAAACACATCTCCCTGTTCTGCCATGTATAGAAAGCATACATGATCCATGGGGTTTACGGCGATGTCGCGCATGCGGGTTCCGGTTCCGCTTACGAGAAAAAGGTTTCCAACCAGTTCGGGGAACCTGCCGGAAAAAGGATAAAAAGGATAGGTCGTGAGGCGTTCAAGCTCCTTTGTGGTAAAGAAAGAGGTAAGGTTTACCGAAAAATTTCCGGCGTTACGTTCTGCCCATCCGCGTTCCCACATATACTGCGCGGTTGTAGCAAGTTGGCTGAATATCGGTTTCAGTTCTCTCTTCTGAAACAGATCATTGGTAAAGTTCAACAGATTGTCAATGGTTCCAATCATAATCGTTTGCTTTTAAAGAACTGTGTAAGTAGTTTTCTGCATTCATCCGCCAGAACGCCGGAAGCAACCTCTGTTTTTGGGTGAAGCAATGGATGGTTTGTCAATAGATATCCCCGCTTTTCATCCGACGCGCCGTAAATGATTCCTCCCAATTGGGTCCAATAGGCAGCTCCCGCGCACATCACACAAGGTTCAAGGGTTACAAACAAGGTACATTCATTCAGATATTTACCGCCAAGATAACCGGCAGCGGCAGTGAATGCCTGCATCTCTGCGTGAGCCGTTGCATCGTTAAGCGTTTCGGCGAGGTTGTGCGCCCGTGCAATGATGGTGCGGTTGCACACGACGATCGCGCCAACCGGAACTTCATTCCGCGTCAGGGCTTTGTGAGCCTCTTTTAAGGCTTCATTCATGTAATATTCGGGGGAAAAAATCGGATAGGCGATGGGCATGAACCGGGAGTTTTGATTTTGGCTAAAAAGGGCTGAACTTGAGTAGAAACATCATTTGTCATTATTTGTTTTTTCACCTTTGCGCTTCACTTGCAAATTAAACCGGAGGAGCGGCGGGGGGAGGCTCCTTTTTCGAGGCATATTTCCCCACCAGCAAAGCGATGATAATTGCAAGATAGAGTTGCCCTGATACGCTGATGAGGATAGTCAAAGAGCGGGAAATTGGGAGCAACGGCACAATGTCGCCATATCCCAGAGTTGAGAGCGTTACAAACCCGAAATAGAGGTGTTCGTTGAAATGGCTGTAATTTACTCCTCCCGGAACGTCAGGAAAACTGAACATCGCAGGATCAACCTGAACAAGAAATCCGATAAAAATTGAAAAAACAATTCCAAGCATCAGATATCCGATAATGGATTCCAATATTACTCTTGAAGTTACTTTCCCGGCTATTACAATTTCTTTGATGAAATAGACTGTCATGTAAAGGAAAAACAGGAAGTTCAGCAATTTCGAAGCCATCTCAAGAAAATTCAGTTCAAATACCGAGGCAATCCATTGAATGGCTACTGCGAACAGAATCGGAACAAGAAATGCCCGGCGGTGTTTGTTGATCGTCATCAAGGCTGAAAAAAAGAGTAAAGAAAGCGTCGAACGATAGAGATGTCCCTGCCAGTCTTGCGGGAATACAGCAATTATAAAGGCGATAAAAAACGCAAGGAAGAGTAATAACTGATGCCAGAAGTTACTAAAATTGAACCGCGTCAAAGCGTTTTTTTCATTCTCATCAATACCCAAAAATCCGACCCTCATATCTTTTGACTTTAACGCAGAAAACGCTTACCTCCCGCAGCGAAGGTGGATTATATTTAAACCGGTTGCCTGAAAACTGCGACATGATAATGTCAAGCGCCTGAGTTTTTGCCTCCGGTTCGGCGATAAATTCCACCTGTCCGTAACACAATACACTCCTGTACTTCATGCTCCACGAACAAGCAACCTGCTCATTCTGAAAATGCAGGAGATGATCCGCGGAAAAATTAATGCAGACTTCCGGGTTGTTTTGCAGAATGTCAATCTTCTTGCCGCTGTGAGAGCCATGAAGGAAAATCGTCCCGTCGCGGTACCCGAAATTCATTGGTATTACGTAAGGCTTACCCTCTTTGTCAACCATTGCTACGTGACACCACTGGCATTTGAGGATGACGCCTTCAATCTCTTTTTTATCGGTACTTGTCCTGGTTCTCATGATTTGGGTTTATCAGTTTTTCGAGCAGGGAAGTAATCAAAGAAACGATGACGCTGAAGATCAACGCCCACCAGAAACCATCAACTTTAAATTCCTTCACCCATGAACTTGCAATCAGGATTATCACGGCATTAATAACCAGCAGAAACAACCCGAATGTAAATACGGTGAACGGAAGGGTGATTAAAACCAGCAAAGGCTTCAGGAAAACGTTGAGCAGACTGAGTACGAGCGCAACCAGCAGGGCAACCCAGAATGTGCTTACATGGATTCCGGGCAACAGGTAACTTGCCAGCATAACAGACGAGGCGGTAATAAATATTTTCTGAATGAATTGCATATCCTTAATTTTGTCGGTGATAATACCTTCGCAAATATAGGAAAATTGAATTTCATCATACTTTTTTATCGTCATATAAAATTCGGATGGATCGCCGACCTGTGGATGGCTGAACCATACCGGGAGATTTTGCTTCAACTGTTAATGCGTTGCACGAAAGCAAATCTCACAGAGGCAGGCGACGATCTTTCAGGGAATTACAGGAAAATTGTAGAAACGGCAGGTTCCTTCAGCGATCAGGAACTTACCAGGATGTTTGCGCCGGTAAATTTCAATGTGACTACATTTTTACAATCGGTATCCGACGATACTATCATTAAACACGTGAGACCGTTTATTGATAAGAAATTAAACGAAATACTGCTGATTGCCATTAAAGAGCAGATTCCGGTATATCTTCGGCATGAAGGAACCGTTCTTACCCCAACCATGAAACTTACTCCGGTTGACTCCTTTGCCGAACCCTGGTTCTGCTTTTCAAAAGGCGCCGATGGTTCGCGGTATATCCTTGAAGTTACTGTAAATGAAGAACCGCTTGATCTGCGAATGAAAGAAACAACGGTTCTTACCGAAAATCCCTGCCTGCTAATCCATAATGGCAGGTTAATCCGGTTTAAAGATGGATTTGATGGGAAAAAACTCAAACCATTCCTTACCAAAGAATTTATTGTTGTTCCAGCCACTGCCGAAAAAAAATTCTTTGAAACTTTCATTCTGAAAACGCTGAAAACCGGTCAGGTAAAAGCCGAGGGTTTTACCGTGCATGAAAGCGCCTCGTCCAGGTCGGCAGAATTGTCGCTCGAAATTGACTGGCAGGGGAAAGTGGTATTGATTATCCATTACCGCTACGGAAAATATCGAATCATGCGCGGGAAAAAGCAACTGGTGTTTACCGAATTAAAACTTGTTGACGATTGCTATACCTTTTACCGTCTCACACGCGACCTGAAGTGGGAGAATGAAATTCATACCGGAATTTCCGAACTCGGACTCAGGCAAATCAACGAAAGTGTTTTCGGGCTTCCAGAGGAAACCGGAATTACGGCGAACGATCTTTTTATGATGATCGAATGGATTAACCAAAACCGAAATGCGCTCAATTCTCTAAGTATTCATATTGTTCAGGAAGGTTTTAATTTTCATCTCGGAACCGTTTCTGCAAATCTCGAAGTTATTGGCAGCGATGATTGGTTTGACGTTCAGGCTGTTGTTAAATTCGGAGATCTTGAAATTCCGTTCAATCAATTGCGGAAGTATATTTTGGGCGGTATCAGGGAGTTTCCGCTTCCCGGAGGTGAAATTGCCGTTCTGCCGGCTGAATGGTTCATCCGCTATCACGATCTTCTTGCCTATTCAAAAAATCAAAACGATCGCCTTAGAATCAGCGCCCGCCATTTCACTATTCTTGCCGCAATGAATTATACGGTTTCATCATCGGTTGCCGACAGATTACGAAATCTTGAATTTGAACCAGTTGAGCAATCCTTGATTCCGCCTGATTTTTCCGGCGCTTTGCGTCCATATCAGTCCGACGGACTTCAATGGTTGAAATTCCTGAATAAACATCGCTTTGGCGGTTGCCTTGCCGATGACATGGGACTTGGAAAAACCATCCAGACGCTGGCTTTGATGTTAAGCGTTAGAAATGAATCGAAATCTGCCACGCTGATTGTCATGCCCGCTTCGCTGATTCATAACTGGCGGAATGAAATTGCCCGTTTTGCTCCATCGCTGATAGTAATGACACACGCAGGTTCGTTACGGACAAAACACGCAGATTTCTTTAACTCAGCCGACATCATTCTCACCACTTACGGAATTTGCCGCAACGACATTGACATTCTTCAAAAGTACCGGTTTCATTATATTATTCTGGATGAAAGCCAGATAATTAAAAACCCTGAAGCCCAGATTAGCCGCACGGTTTTTTCGTTGAATTCGGTTCACAAATTGGCGCTCACCGGAACGCCGATTGAAAATTCACTTACCGATCTCTGGTCGCAGATGGAGTTCCTGAATCCAGGATTACTTATAAGTCTGACCGACTTCAAAAGGATTTATATCAACTCTTTTGACCCGGCGCGCGATGAACAAAAAGTAGAGCGGTTACGAAAACTGGTTGCGCCTTTCATTCTGCGCAGGCGTAAAATCGAGGTGGAACCAGATTTGCCGGAACTTTCAATTGAGTACCGTTATTGCGACATGACCGATTCGCAGCAACGGCTTTATGAAATCGAAAAATCAGCCGTCAGGAACGAAATTCTTTCGGGTATTGAGAATGGCTCAATAAAAACCAATTCGGTGCAGGTTCTGAAAGCGTTGATTCGGCTGAGGCAAATTGCCTGTCATCCTTTGCTGATTGATCGCGAATACCAGGGCGAAAGCGGAAAACTGGATGAAGTTATCCGCAATCTTGAAATCCTGAAGGAGGAAAACCAGAAGGTTCTTATTTTCTCTTCATTTGTTGAGCATCTGAAGTTAGTCGCACA
This sequence comes from Bacteroidota bacterium, assembly GCA_026391715.1. Classification (GTDB taxonomy): domain Bacteria; phylum Bacteroidota; class Bacteroidia; order Bacteroidales; family FEN-979; genus CAIVAT01. The sequence goes on along the minus strand of JAPLDO010000052.1, from coordinate 4,961 downwards.
ACAGTTTACCAAAAATTCGTGGAGTTTCAGTATGCTCACCGGTTCAACACAAAACCGCGAAACGGTAATTAAGGGATTCAAAGAAGAGGCTGATAACAGTTTTTTTCTGATCTCGTTGAAAGCCGGCGGAACCGGACTAAACCTCACGCAGGCGGGATATGTTTTCATGCTCGATCCCTGGTGGAATCCTATGTCGGAGCTAAATGCCATAAGCCGGGCGCATCGCATAGGGCAGGATAAAAAAGTAATTGCCTATAAATTCATCAGCAAGGATACCATTGAAGAGAAGATGCTGATTCTTCAGCAGCGCAAGCAGATTTTATCCGATACATTTATTCCTTTAGGCAACCCGCTGAAAGGGCTGGCGCCGGAAGAGGCGGCGGGGTTGTTTTATTAACAGAAAAATTAGAGCTTGTTAAACCTTAACTTTTTTCATCTGTTTTTATTTTGTTTTTGTTTGTATTCAAAGGATTTGGGCAACAATCAGCCATGAAGTGGCGAAACTTCAATAACCGTGGGTGAATCCCACGGCAGCGGATAGTTATGGACAATCGTTTCCGTGAGCTTCACCCACGGTTATTAATATTACGCGCTTTCAGCGCTGGCGCTACTTTAACTGTTATGTTCATCTGTTTATATTTCGTTATATACTCATATTAAGTGATTTAAAAAAGCAGTAAAACGCCAGAAAAGTTAAATTTTCATATTCAGCGCTTATTTACGCCGAGGTTCCTAATGTGCGTCGAATAATCATGATCCTGTAGGTCAAAATTAAACAATTTGGACTAAAGTCCAGTAACTATCTGGTTATCAATTGCCACTACCTTAAGGTAGTGGCAATTCAAGTTGCTGATATACCGGGCTTTAGCCAAATTTTTATTTTTATAACCACTTTTCGGAGTGGACTCAAATTTGGAACTTGCGACCTGTAATTTTTAAACTGCGCAGTTTTATCCCGTTTTGAGCCGCTTTATCAGGTTAACTAAATCCTAACCGTAAAGTTCGTAATTTTGCACCCGGTGGAAATAGCCTGAAAATAGATTTTTCAAATCTGATTGTACCCTGTTTGTACCTTTCTTTTTTTATTTACTGATATTCAATATTAATATGATTACAGTCTCAAACCTGGGCATCCAGTTTGGTAAACGCATCCTGTTCCAGGATGTTAACATGGTTTTCACCCCTGGTAACTGCTATGGGATCATCGGCGCAAACGGCGCCGGAAAATCCACATTCCTGAAATTACTATACGGAGAAATGGACAATACGAAAGGTTCCGTAACATTTGGCGCCGGAGAACGGTTATCGGTTCTAAAACAGAATCATGCCGAATTTGATGACTTCCCGGTTCTAACTACTGTGTTGATGGGTCATTCCGAGCTTTGGAAAATCATGAATGAAAAGGATACGCTGTATGCAAAAGCTGATTTTTCGGAAGAGGATGGAAACCGGGCTTCGGAACTGGAGGAGAAATTTGCCGCCATTGACGGCTGGAATGCCGAAAGCAACGCCGCCAGTTTGCTGAGCGGACTCGGAATCAAAGAGGATCAGCACAACCGGCTGATGCGCGAACTGAACGGAAAAGACAAGGTAAAAGTTCTCCTTGCGCAGGCGCTCTTTGGCAAACCCGATAATCTGCTTCTCGACGAACCCACCAACGACCTCGACCTTGAAACCGTCAACTGGCTGGAGGGTTATCTCGCCAATTTTGATAACACAGTGCTGGTAGTCTCGCACGACCGCCACTTTCTCGATTCCATCTGCACCCATATCGTTGATATTGACTTTGGCAGAGTTCAGCAATTCCCCGGAAATTACACTTTCTGGTACGAATCGAGCCAACTCGCCCTTCGCCAGCAACTTGCACAAAATAAAAAGGCGGAGGAACGAAAAAAGGAGCTTCAGGAGTTTATCGCCCGCTTCAGCGCCAATGCTTCCAAGTCGCGGCAAACGACAAGCCGCAAAAAGATGATTGAGAAGCTAAATATCGAAGAGATCAGACCATCAACAAGAAAATATCCGGGCATCATTTTCACTCCCGACCGCGAACCTGGAAATCATATCCTCGAAGTGACCGGACTGAGTAAAACCGTTGATGGTAAGCTATTGTTCAAAAACCTCAGCTTCACAATGCAGAAGGAGGATAAAATTATCTTCCTTTCAAGAGATACCCGCGCCATGACCGCCTTCTTCGAGATCGTCAAGGGGCATGAACAGCCCGACCACGGATCTTTTCAATGGGGACAAACCATCACGAAAGTTTATTTGCCGCTTGAATATGAAAAACTTTTTCAGACAGAGATTAACCTTATGGATTGGCTTGGGCAATATTCAAACGACACTACGGAAAATTACCTGCGAGGTTACCTCGGAAAAATGCTCTTCTCCGGCGAGGAAATCTACAAAAAGGCTAATGTGCTTTCAGGAGGCGAGAAGGTTCGCTGCATGATTGCCCGGATGATGACGCGCAATGCCAATGTGATGATTCTCGATACGCCTACAAATCATCTCGATCTTGAATCAATCCAGGCTTTTAACAACACGCTTATGAAATTCAAGGGAAACCTCCTGATGTCGTCGCATGACCATGCTTTTATCCAGACTGTGTGCAACCGCATCATCGAAATTTCGCCCAAAGGAATGATTGATAAACGGATGGAATACGATGATTATGTAACCGATGAAAAGATTAAAGAGCAGCGTAACAGACTGTATGATTCTCACAAATAAAATACCAGGCTGAGGAAAGCAATATCAACATGTAAAACAGCAATGAGATTAAAACTCATCATCGGCTTGATTTTATTGTTGCCATTCTTTGGGTTTTCCCAGGGAGAATTCAACAACTGGCACTTTGGCAATAAAGCGGGAATAACCTTTAATTCCGGTTCTCCGGTGGCGCTCTCCGATGGACAGATGGTTGTAAAACGCGGCAGCGTGTGTGTTTCCGATTCGCTGGGCAACCTGTTGTTTTATTCCGACGGCGACCGGGTATGGAACCGGAATCACCAGGTTATGCCAAATGGAACCGGTCTTCAGGCGGGACGCGAAAGCGATCAAACGATCAGCGTTATTCAGAAAATTGAAGATGACAGCTCCTATTATATTTTCACGATGAAGTGTATATATTTGCCAATAACATCTTATGGCGGGTTGCATTATTCGGTTGTAAATATGCGCCTCGATGGAGGTTTGGGAGATATTGAACCGGGTCAAAAAGAGATAGCGCTTCAAACCATGAATGATTTTCCGGAGCTGATGACGACAGTAAGGCACGGGAACAACCGGGATGCGTGGGTAATTGTAAGGAATATGTTTAATGCCAATAATTTTGCGGCGTTCCTTGTAACGGCGGCAGGAATTTCAACCACGCCGGTAATCAGTCAAAGCTCGCTGGCATGGAATCCAATTCCTTATGGAAATGCAGGTACCATGAGGGTTTCGCCCGATGGCGCCAAATTGGTTTATCCCCACATGGATACGATTGAATTTTGCAATTTTAATGCGACAACCGGACAAATTACGCCTCAATTCCTCATTAGACCAGGCACATATTTGGAATCAGCCCCCTGGGGCTATCTGGAGTTTTCGCTTGATTCGAGATACCTTTATTGTTCAACCGGCGACTGGCCCTGGAGTCCTTCCAATATTTACCAGTATGACGCTTCCTGGACCGATTCTACCCGGTTCAAGGAGAGCGAAATGCTTGTAGGGTACAGAAACACAGGCGTTCATCTTCAAAGAGGTCCGGACGGTAAAATTTACGGCGGCGAGGCGGGTAAAGATTCGTTGAGCGTCATTCATAATCCCGCTTTGCCTGGAATTGCCTGCAACTATCAGCCTCATGCAATTTTTTTGCAGGGCAGGCAATGTTACGAAGGCATGCCGGATTTGTTGCAACGATATTATGTTTATATCGGTCATAGCGGAAATTGCCGGTGGAATCCCGTTCAGTTCAATCCAATAGTATGGCCTCCTGCCGATAGCGTTTACTGGGATTTTGGCGACCCCGGTTCGGGAACGTCAAATTTTTCAAACGTTATCCACGCGCTTCATACCTATTCATCGCCAGGAGTTTACCCGGTTCATTTGTTTGTTAGGCATAATGATAAACGCACCGATACAACTTCCATGTCGCTTACGATCAACCCTGGCGTGGATGTAAATGTTGGACCGAATCGCGAAATTTGTCTCGGCGATTCGGTCACATTTAACGCTGTGGGTTGCAGCGGGTGTACCTTTCAATGGTCAAACCTCACAACCGGTCAAATCAACATCGGGAATACACAAACACTGAAAACAGGAACCGCAGGAATCTATCTGATTGAAGCGACAGGCGCGAACGGATGCATTGACCAGGACACAGTGCAGCTTGTCACCGATTCGGTTCCGCAGGTTATGAATGGCGAGTTATCGAAGACAATCTGTTCCGGCGACACAACTAAAATTGCTTTAATTTCAAATGTTAGCGGGACCATCTTTCACTGGTTAGCCACTCTCACTTCTGGCGCGGTAACAGGTTTTTCTGCGGATTCCGGAGAAGTGATTAATCAAACCCTTGTAAACACTGGTTCAATAGCTGGAGTTGTAACTTATCAGATCACTCCGAAGGTCGGCGAGTGTTGGGGCGCCCAGGTAGATTTTCCTGTCACCGTAAATGTTGGCGATTCGGTCAAAGTTTCAATCATAGCTTCTGTCAATAATATCTGTGAAGGCGCTCCTGTGATATTTACAGCGACGCCAACTAACCCCGGCTCCAATCCGGTATTTCAGTGGAAAGTACATTCGCTAAATGCAGGCATTAACTCTCCGGCATTAACGTATATTCCGGCAAATGGCGATGTAGTCCAATGTATTTTGACTTCATCAAACACAGTTTGCACTTCCAACAATCCGGCTACCTCCAATTCAATCACCATGGTGGTAAATCCACTTCAATTGGTTAGTGTTTCCATATCCCC
>JAPLDO010000070.1 GCA_026391715.1 Bacteroidota bacterium | reverse complement strand
CAATATTGTTGCGATTACTGTTAATGCTTTGGTTCCTGTACAATTATCACTGACAAACATAACTGTCGGGAGTAGTCAGACCGTATGCTACAACGCCACCCAAACCATTACGCTTGCCGGTGGCGGTACAACGTTCATTGTTGAGCCCGCTGGAAGCGTTACCATTATTGCCGGTGAAAGAATTTTATTGTTGCCGGGGACAAAGGTTCAAAACGGTGGATATCTTCTTGGCACCATCGCCCAGTCGGGTCCCTTCTGTAGTTCAGTGAAAATTGCTGAAGTTGGGATTCTGCCGGATACTGATTTTGTTGAAGGGACCATTTCACCATCCAATGACATGTTCTTTAAAGTCTATCCAAACCCCACCACCTCCAACTTCTCCCTCGAACTCAAAGACCTTGAAGAATCTGCATGGATCAAGGTTGAAATCTACGGAATGCTTGGCGAACGGTTGCTTTCCAAATACCTGCAAGGCCAGCGGAAATACGATTTTTCCCTTGAAGGAAAACCAAATGGCATCTATTTCATCCGGGTGGTTTCAGGCAATTTCGCCGGAACCGGGAAGATTATAAAGCAATAAAGGCTTTTTTATCAAAATAAACTAAGTTGAAAAGGGGGATCGCATTGATATCCCCCTTTTTTTAACTGCTTGTATGCGATGGCACATATTTGTATTATACAATAATGTGTTATACATTTGTGTCAAACTTTTTTCAAATGGAAAATCCTTTTGTTTTTGGAAAAATTATTTCGGGAGATCATTTCCTCGATCGTGAAAAAGAACAGCAACGCCTTCAGCGCAATATCCTTTCCGGCATTAATTCAATGCTCGTTTCACCCCGGCGATGGGGAAAATCATCACTTGTCAGACAAGTTGCGGAAAGGATTCAACAGGATGATTCTTCTGTAAGATTCTGCTTTATAGATATGTTCAATATCCGGAAGGAGGAAGATTTTTATTCCCGGTTTGTTACAGCCATCCTGAAAACAGGATCCGAACGATGGGAAAAATGGATGGAAGATGCAAAATTGTTTTTAACAGGACTGATTCCCAAATTCAGCATGGGCAGTGATCCCATGAATGACTTTTCTGTGTCCCTCGACTGGAAGGAGGTTAAGAAGAACCCGGAGGAAATCCTGAGTTTACCTGAAATTATCTCCATCAAAAAGAAAATCAGGATCGTTGTATGCATTGATGAATTTCAGAACCTTGGATTTTTTAATGAACCACTTGTGTTTCAAAAAATCCTGAGAGCCAACTGGCAACTTCATAAAAATGCAGTTTATATTTTATTAGGCAGCAGAAGACACATGCTTACAGACCTTTTTAATAATCCTTCGATGCCATTTTACCGGTTCGGGGATTTGGTGATGCTTGAAAAAATACCTGCCGGGTTCTGGCCACTTTTTATTTCGGAAAGGTTTACGCGTTCCGGAAAAAAATTCCCCGAAACCCTTGCCGCCAATATACCGGCGCTTCTTGAAAACCATCCCTATTATATTCAATATCTGACTCATGAAATATGGGGTAATATTGAAAATGAGGTCACGGAAAAAACAGTTGAAAACGCAATATCCAACCTCCTTGACCAGAACAATTATCTTTTTCAAATGCAAACGGATAATCTTCCAAACACCCAGGTTGCATTTCTCAGGGCTCTTTCCGATGGAGTGGCGTCGTTTACATCAATGGAAACAATGAAGAAATACGACCTGGGTTCTGTGTCTAACATCCGCAGGATCAGGGAAGCTTTAATCCAAAAGGAGATTATTGACATCTCTCCCGGAAAGCTCGAGTTCCTTGACCCATTGTATAAACTATGGTTTACAAAGAATTTCATGACCTGAAATTCTGTCTGCCACAAACCTTTTACCAATACCGCCCCGCCGCTAACGCCAGTGCGTGAGAACCCTTATCGTGCACGCGATTGCGGGAGTATGAAGCATTGGCGTTAGTGGCTCGTTGGCTTCAGTTGGAATTAATCAATCTTTATTTCTTGTCCGTATTTTAATATTTCAAAAACTAACGGATCTTGTATTGAAAATTCACTTTCATTAAAGGGGTGGGGTTCAATTCTCAAATCGAATTTTCTTCGAAGTTTCATTAATTCGACTTGTGCTAAGAATGGATCAGATAAATTTCGAATAACCAAAGCAAGATCAATATCACTTTCCTCATGCTGATTATTTCTGGCATAAGAACCAAATAAATATGCTTTGGATAAATCAAATCTATCCTTTGGTATCGCTCTTAAATAGTCCGTTAAGATATTTATAGTTGAGATTTTATCCATTTCCTTAGCTCTGTAATTTGGTCAATCCAGGTTTTTGAAAATTGCTTTGTGCACTTTAAATAAAAATTCTGCTTGATATCCTCGTACCTGGCATTAATATTAAATGTTGTTATGGTATCAAGTTGATTTAAGATTTCGTCAGAACACTCAATTCCTGCCTTGGCTGCAATTCTTGTTAAATCATGAATTGGAATAGGGTGTTCATGTTTGTTCTTTATATACAACGCTTTGAGCAACTTTTCGATTACTAAATGACCTATAAAGAGTGACCAACTATAATCTTTAGATTGATATAGGTTCAGCATTGTCTTAAAATCTATGTCCGAGCTTTCAATCCAATGATTGACGAACCGTTCAATGTTTTCTATGTCAATCTTTTCGATCATTTTTAATTAGTATCAGAGCAAAGATAGGAAATTTTTCAACTATGGGTGAATCTTTAATAAGCGATTTCACTTCCAATTGAGACCAACGCCCCGGTAATTACAGCCTGCCCCGGAACATCGGTTAATATACCGGTTACCGTTTCTGCCTCCAGCAATATCGGCGCGTTTTTCTTAACAATGCATTATAACTCCTCATCTCTCAACTATCACTGGACTTATGTATTATTGAAAACTCAATTTATGTCCGGTCGAAGTATTACTGTCGGCTTATCAACCGCAAGTCATCTCACCGGCGTTCTTTTTTGCCGATAAAAGGTTGTATGCGCCATTAGTAACAATTCTGGTTTTCAGAATGTCGAAACCGGCGGGTAATCCAATTTCAGTATAGCCATCATTAGTTTCACCTTTGGTCACCTCGATGAACCGGTATTCGGTAAAGGGTTTTCCACCTTCCTCCTTATCAAGCTCAAAAGCAAAAATGTAGTATTTGTTATCAAAGGATACAATGGCGTTTGCCGGAACTGCGGGTACCTGTTTGTCGGTTTTTTCTATATGCGCCAGCACGTACATACCCGGCAACACGTTGGGGCATGGCTGTTGCACAGTTGCAAATACCTTGTAGGTTTTATCGGCATTTATTGATTTGCCTGCCTGATAAATCACTGCCTGATGTTCATGGGTTTCGTTGTTAATGGAAAAATGTACTACCTGACCTACGGATATTGAGTTGGCGTCTTTTTCGAAAAGGGAAAGTTCAAGCAGCAGCTTGTCGGTATTCACAATTTCAAAAAGGACGTCGGAGGACGATACATTTTTTCCCATGCAGATATTTACAGTTTTAATATAGCCGCTGATGGGTGAAAGAACTGAAATGGAAGACGAAATACCATCTTCGGTGAGCGTGGCAGGATTAATTCCAATCACCATTAATTTTTGTTCCATTCCTCTGAGCCGGGCTTTCAGGCTGCGGTACTCGGCAGTGATCTGTTCAACATTCTTCTGCGAATAAACATCGTCCTTATACAGTTCGTTGTGGCGTTTGTATTCGGCTTCGGCAAATTCGAATCTGCTTTTTGTTTCAAGGAAATTTTGTTGAAGGTCAACAAATTCAGTATTCTCAATGGTGACAAGAATTTGCCCTTTTTTAACGGCGCTGCCCGGCAAAAAGCCTGTTGATTTTACAAAACCGCCCATCGGAACGCTTACCGAAGCTGTATTCTGCGGCGCCGACATCACCAGCCCGTTTGCCTTTATTACGCCGCTTACCTGTCGCATTTCAACCTTTCCCAATTGGATACCCGCTAACTTTATCTGTTCAGAATTGAGTTCCACAATATCGTCTGGCAACACTTCAACCGCACCTCCCGCTTCACCCTCCTTTTTGCTCTCTTTTCCGGCGGCGACAGAATTTGTTTCCTGAGCTAAGGCGTTTTCGCCGCTCTTTTTCTCTTTACAGCCAAAGATGGCGGCAGCGCTGATTATGATGAGAAAAATGACTATATATTTTATTGTTTTCATGTCGTGGAATTTAAAATGTTTTACCTGTAATTAAATCAATGGAAATGAGTGTTTTGTTGTATTCGTTAAGCGCGTCGAGATAGTTTTGCCTGATGCTCAGCGCGCGGTTTAGGGTGAGAATGTATTCGAGATAATCCAACGCGCCGGCTTTGTAGCTTCGGGTAGCATGTTCGATTATCAGGTTGGCTTCGGGAACAGCCTGTTTTTCGTAATAATCAACGCTCGATGAATATTTCCCATATTCATCGAGCAATGAACGGTAACTGTCGGAAAGGGATTTAGAATAATATTCAGCATTGATTCCGGCAACCTGCTCCTTTAGTTTTGCCGACTTTGTTTTTGCAGAGTATGCGCCAAACCAGAGAGGGATTGCAATTTCTGCCTTAAATCCGGTGAATCTGTCGCCCATCCCGAAATTTCTGGGCGCGCCGTTAATTTCCTGAGTTCCCTGCATAGTCTGGCTGAAATAACCAATACTGAAATCGGGCATAGCGCGGCTGCTTTCGAGCTTTTTCTCCATCCGCGATACTTCAATCTGTTGTTGAATGAATCCCAGAGTTGGATTTGCTGCAAGATCGGCGCTATCGTTTCCGGGAATAAACCCGGAACGGCGAAGCGCGGTATCGGCGGGATAAAATGCAATTTCTGTATTTAGAATAGTGTGCAATTTCCGGTTGAAAATCCCAATATCGGCTGTGGTTTGTTGCAACTGGTTTTTTATTTCGAGGCTTTGCGAACGGGCGGTAATCATCTCAAGGCGATTTGTTTCGCCTGTTTTAGCCCTTAGTTCGGCTGCCCTGAGAAAGCCTGAAAACAGACTATCCTGATAAATTAACAACTTCTGTTTTGAATAGAGGTAAGCCAGTTGCCAGTAAACCTGTTTTACCTGTGTGGCAATCTCCATCTGTGAAGCCTTTAACTGCCACTCGCTGCTTTTCACATTGGCATTGGCAAGCTTATGCCGGTTTATATATTCAGTTGGAAAAGCGAATGACTGCGACACGGTAAAACTATTATCGTTGTTGTAAGAATTGATCTGACCAAATTGTCCTTCGATAGTGGTTTTCGGGATGTCCCAGGATGCGTTCTTCAATGCTATCTGGGCTTTAACCGACCAGGCTGAAGCGCGAATTGCCAGGTTGCTGTCCAGCGCCATTTGAATTGCATTTTGAAGACTGATTGTCCGGATTTGCTGAGCTTTTGAATTATTTGAGAATAAAAAAATAAAAAGAATGACTATCAGGACAGGCGCTGGTTTAAACCTCATCTTTTTTAACCGTAACCTGAAACTTCCTTTGGAAAATAGGATATACAAAACAGGTAAAACGATCAGCGTTAGAAAAGTAGATGAGAGGAGTCCGCCAATAACTACGGTAGCGAGTGGTTTTTGCACTTCTGCCCCGGCAGAAGTTGATATTGCCATTGGAAGAAAGCCAAAGGAAGCTACGGCAGCGGTAAGAACCACAGGACGCAGCCGGGTTTTCAATCCTTTCAATACCCTTTGCGTAATGTCCGTAATTCCGTCCTTTTCGAGGCGGTTGAATTCTGCAATAAGCACAATTCCATTCAGCACGGCTACCCCAAACAGCGCTATAAAACCAACGCCCGCCGAAATTGAGAAATTCATGTCGCGTATCCATAAGGCAGCTACTCCGCCAATTGCCGCCATAGGAACCGACGTGTAAATCAGGATTGTTTGTTTGAGCGAGTGGAAAGTAAAAAACAACAATACGAAAATTAAGAGCAAAGCCACAGGAACTGCAATTGCCAAACGTTCGCGGGCAGCCACAAGGTTCTCGAACTGACCGCCGTAAGTTGTGTAGTAGCCAACGGGTAACGAAAGATTTTTCTCAACCATCGTCTGAACGTCATGCACCACGCTTTGAACATCCCTGCCACGCACGTTAAATCCAATGGTAAGGCGGCGTTTGGCATTTTCTCTTGAAACCTGCGCGGGACCTGTTTTTATCTCAACCTGCGCCACCTGATCGAGAGTTATCAAACGTCCGTCGGGCAAGGCTACTGCAAGATTCTTTACATCGGAAATATCCTGCCTGTGTTCTTTATCGAGACGAACCACGAGGTCGAACCGCTTCTCTTCATCAAATATTACCCCGGCTGAACTTCCTGCGAAGGCAGTCTTAAGAGTCCGGTTTATATCGGCAACCGATAAACCGTACTGAGCCAGTCGCTGACGATTGTATTCCACCTGAATCTGGGCAAGCCCGGTAACCTTTTCCACGCTTATATCTTCAACGCCGGGGGTGTTGCGGATCGTGTTTTCGATTTCAGTTGCTTTTGAAGCAAGCGTGTCGAGGTTATCGCCATAGAGTTTGATTGCCACATCCTGCCGCGATCCCGTCATAAGTTCGTTAAACCTTTGTTGAATAGGCTGCTGGAACTCGAATTTTACTCCGGCGAGAACGGCAAGTTTTACTTTCATCTTCTCCATTAGTTCTTCGCGGCTTCTGGCGCTTGTCCATTCGCTTTTGTCTTTGAGGGTAATAACGTAATCGCCGGTTTCCATCGGCGTTGGGTCGGTTGGTATTTCGCCGGGACCAATTTTACACACAATATGTTTTATTTCCGGGAAATTGTTACGCAGTATTGTATTTGCCTGTTGAACCACTTCAACGGTATTTGTGGGTGAACCGCCTTGCAGCGTAATTACAAGTCCGCCCAGATCGCCTTCTTCAAGTTGCGGTATAAACTCTCCTCCCAAACGGCTGAAGAGAAGCAAACTACCAATGAATAAAGCCACTGAAATTAGAACAACTGTTATTTTATGACGAAGAGCAATTGAAATAACAGGCGTAAAAACCCGGTGAAGCGCGTCCATAATTTTATCAGAGATATTGCGCTTGCGTTCGGTTTTTTTACTGAGGAACAAAGCAGAAATCATGGGAATCCAGGTAAGCGAAAGAATAAATGCGCCAAGGATGGCAAAACTAACCACCTGCGCCATCGGCTTAAACATTTTGCCTTCAATGCCCACCAATGCAAGGATTGGCAGATATACGATGAGGATAATAATTTGTCCGAAGGTTGCCGAATTCATCATACGTTTGGCAGAATCGAAAACGTTGTCGTCCATCTCCTGTTGCGTAAGTAAAGTAGCTCCCTGACGATGATGTTTGCTCATGGAAATGCGATGCACCACGCTTTCTACGATTATTACCGCTCCATCCACAATAAGTCCGAAGTCAATAGCGCCAAGGCTCATCAGGTTGCCCGACACTCCAAAAAGCCGCATCATTGAAATAGCAAACAGCATAGCGAGGGGAATAACTGAAGCCACAATTAACCCAGCCCGGAAGTTGCCAAGGAGAAGAACGAGAATGAATATTACGATTAAAGCGCCTTCAATGAGGTTGTGCGACACAGTGCCTATTGCCCTGTCAACCAGATCGGTGCGGTCGAGGTAAGGGGTAATTACAACGCCTTCGGGGAGCGATTTTTGAATAGAGGTAATCTTGTTTTTCACATCATTGATTACTTCATGGGCATTTGCGCCTTTGAGCATCATCACCACGCCACCCACAGCTTCGGAAGAATCGGATACCAACGCCCCATACCTTGTAGCGCTTCCATATTGAACGGTTGCAACATCATAAATGCGCACGGGAATGCCGTTTATACTCTTAATTACTATGTTTTCGATGTCGGCGAGCGATTTAATCAAGCCAATTCCGCGAATAAAATAGGCGGTAGGTTTTTTGTCAATATAGGCGCTTCCGGTATTTTCGTTGTTGTTTTCGAGGGCTTCAAAAATATCTGAAAGAGAAAGACCCATAGCCCTTAACCTTTCGGGATTCACCGCTATTTCGTATTGCTTTACCAATCCGCCATAGCTGTTCACATCGGCAACGCCGGGCGTACCAAGCATCTGCCGCCTGACGATCCAATCCTGGCAGGTACGCAAATCCATGATAGTGAATTTACTTTCAAACCCCTTTTTCTTTTCAAGGGTATATTGGAAAATCTCGCCCAACCCGGTAGAAATTGGCGCCATTTCAATTTTTGCCAGCCCTTGCGGAATCTGGTCTTCAGCTTCGCGGAGCCGCTCTCCAATCTGCTGGCGCGCCCAGTAAATATCAACATTGTCTTTAAAAACAATTGTAACCACCGATAAACCCAGACGGGATATTGAACGAAGTTCAACAAGGTCGGGAATATTTGCCACTGCCACCTCGATAGGCGCGGTAATGAAACTTTCCACTTCCTGCACAGCGAGCGACGGCGCGCGGGAAATAACCTGTACCTGGTTATTGGTAATATCGGGCACCGCGTCAATTGGCAAATGAACAAGCGACCAGGTTCCCCATGCCACAAGCGCAACGATAAATAATCCAATAATAATTTTATTCTTAATTGAAAAATGGATGATAGATTCTATCATAAGGGGAAAATGAGTTGAGTTAATACTATCGAATGACATGCCGCTACAACTGAAATATCAGCTCACGATAACAAAACAAGTCAGATTTGATGTATCAACTTATCTTTGGCGGTTGCCAGATAGAACGAAAGGGATTGGATTTTAGATTTGCCAGAAACCAGAAAACCTGCTTTCCGGGAAATGAGAAAACATTGGAGATTACTATATTTTCCATGTAAACAATATGGTTTCCACAGCAATTGCATACACAAAACGGGGAGCAATGGCTTGCATGCTGAGTATGGTTATGTGTGGCATTATTCAAAACTTCTGTTTTATGCAAATGCTCTTCATAAGGCCTCTCAATACACGGAATTGTGGTAAGAGCCAAAATATAAACTGAAAATATAATAACCAGCGCTTTCATCTTTTGAGGTGTGCAAAGATAAATGAAAAACCATTCAGCCAAAGCTATTCAGGCAGGGTTAATAGTTTCTCATCATTTGCTTCCTTTGAACTCGCGGTACTTTCCCTGAACCTGTTTTTATGCTTTATCATCTTGCCGTCAACAATAAACACTACTGATTCGGCAATGTTGGTAGAATATGCTGCCAGACGTTCAATAGCGCTAAGAATTTGCATAAGCTGAGTGGCAACTACTATCACCTCCGTTTTGTGCATCATCTCCTCAATAATCCGGGAAGTTACTGCCTGCGCCCGTTCCTCAATGTTGTGGGCAAGGCTGAAAATATCTTTGACAAATGCCGTGTTGCGCGAATTCAGGATATTTATTACGTCGTTCACAATCATATCGGTCATTTTCACAACTTCATCCACCTGAAGTTCCGTCATGATCTCCAGATGCCCGCTAACGCCTTCAACTCTCCGGGCAATAGCAACCGCATGATCGCCCATTCGCTCAAGGTCATTGTTCATCCTGAGCGCCGACATTATCAAACGGAGATCGGTGGCAACAGGTTGCGTAAGGGCAAAAATCCGCTGACAAAGTTTGTCAATCTTCACATCCAATTTATCAACCTTGCTATCGAAAGCAATTATTTCGTTTGCCAGTTCTGCATTTCCATCCAAAAGAGCCTGCAAAGCGTTGTGAACCTGCGCGGAAACGAGGGTTCCCATCTTCAGAATGCGCTTGTTGAGTTTTTCCAGTTCCATTTCAAAATGTCGTTCCATAAATTATAGGTTGATCTAAAATGATTTTTTGAATTTGGCTAAAGCCAATGTGCTAATCAATCCTTCAATCCAATAGCTAAAGCTATTGGCAATTCATAATTATTTGGCTAAAGCCAATGAGCTAATCAATCCTTCAATCCAATAGCTTGAATTGCCTCCAGCTTTAGCTGGAGGTAAATTTTTTACCCAAACCGACCCGTGATATACTCCTCTGTTTGTTTCTTATCAGGTGTTGTAAATATCTTTCTGGTTTTTCCATATTCAATAAGTTCGCCCAGATAAAAGAAGGCGGTGTGATCGCTCACTCGCGCCGCCTGCTGCATGTTGTGAGTAACGATTACAATGGTATAGTGTTTTTTAAGTTCAAAGATCAGCTCCTCTATTTTCGCGGTGGAAATTGGATCAAGAGCGCTTGCCGGTTCATCCATAAGGATAATCTCAGGCTCAACCGCAAGCGTCCGCGCTATACACATGCGCTGCTGCTGTCCGCCCGATAATCCCATAGCCGAATCATTTAACCTCTCCTTCACCTCTTCCCAGATGAACGCTTTTTTCAACGACGTTTCAACAATTTCCGCTAATTGTGTTTTATTGTTGATCCCATTGATTCTCGGTCCGTAGGCTACATTTTCAAAAATTGATTTGGCAAACGGATTCGATTTCTGAAATACCATTCCTACCTTTTTTCTGAGGTTGACTACATCAATCTGCTTATCGTAGATGTTCAGCGAATCAACCAGTACCTCGCCGGTAATCCTAACTTTCGGAATGAGGTCGTTCATGCGGTTTAGAGTGCGAAGGAAGGTTGATTTCCCGCATCCCGAAGGACCGATAAACGCCGTGACCTCTTTATCGGGGATTTCGATGGAGATGGAATTCAGCGCCATCTTCTCCCCGTAGAATAATGTCAGATCACGGGTTTTGATTTTAGTTTCTTTCATTTTCAAATATCTTCAACTTTCATTTTACTCTCCGGCGTAATCTGGCGCGGATGATGACGGCGACAAAATTCAACATAAACGTTAACATCAGAAGAACCAGCGTAGTTGCAAACTGAATGGGCAAAGTTTCGTCAACATTTGCCGATTGGGTAGCCATGATGTAAATGTGGTATCCTAGGTTCATAAACTGGTCGCTGAGCGAAACCGGAAGCGTGGCAAGGTAATAGGCGGCTCCGGTAAAGAGGATCGGCGCCACTTCGCCCGCGCCGCGACTTACAGCGAGTATTGTTCCGGTTAAAATTCCTGAACGCGCGCCGGGGATTACGATCCTTTTAATAGTTTCCCATTTTGTTGCGCCTAACGCCAGACTTGCTTCACGCAGTTCGCGGGGAACCGTGCGGATTGCCTCCTCCACCGAAACAATCACTACCGGAAGAGTCAGCAAAGCCATGGTAAGGCTTGCCCAAAGAATATTGGGCTGCCCCCATTTCAACTCGCCGCCGAGAAAAACATCATCCATGCCGCTTCCGACGAATTTGATAAAAAAACCAAGTCCAAACAACCCGAAAATGATAGATGGAACGGTTGCGAGCGTTCGCACTGCAAAGCGGATGGTTTGTGCAAGGATTGATTTTTCGCGGGCATATTCGGTCAGGTAAATAGCGGTGATGGTTCCAAACGGAACTGCCGCCACCGACATAATCAGCACGAGCAGCGCCGTTCCATAGATGGCAGGGAAAATTCCGCCCTTCATCATGCCGTCGGAAGGAAATGCTGTAAGAAATTCCCAGGAAAAGGTATTTTTTCCTCCAATAATTATCACGACGAGAAGAATGATAATGATCGCAATGATCAGAACCGCTGAAATTGCGGTAATGGCAGTAAAAATGCCTCCGGTTATTTTGATTTTCGATATTTTCATTGCTTCCCTTGGAATCGTTTCACCAGTTTTCCTTTCACATAAAATTCTGCGATGGCATTGAGGCTGAAGGTAAAGACAAACAGCAGCGAACCAATCAGAAATAGCACGCTATAGTGGGTATCGCCAAAAACCACTTCTGCCATTTCGGCGCCGATGGTGGCGGCAAGGGTGCGCACCGATTCAAATGGGTTTACTGAGGAGAGGGCTGCGTTTCCGGTTGCCATTAGCGCTATCATGGTTTCGCCGAAAACGCGACCGACGCCGAGCAGTACGGCGGCAAAAATACCGGGCGTGGCGGCAGGCAGGGTGACAAATAATGCTGTTTGCCATTTCGACGCCCCAAGCGCCAGGCTTGCTTCGGTATAGGTGCGGGGCACAGCGGTAAGCGCGTCTTCGGTAATTGTAAAGATAATCGGAATGGCTGCCAGCGCCATTGCAACTCCGCCAACGAAAGCATTCAGCCGTCCGTCGTAACCAAAAATTCCCTGGAAAAAACTTGCCATCACCATCAGCGCGAAAAAACCGATAACAACCGACGGAAATCCTGCAAGCAATTCAATAGCTGGTTTGATAATTTCGCGCAGCCAGTATGGAGCAAATGATGCGGAGAACATGGCGGCAAGGATGGCTATTGGCGCGGCAAATAACATGGCGATAAGAGTTATTTTCAAAGTTCCCACAAACAGCGGAATCAACCCGTACCGCGGATTGTCAGAAACAGGCAACCACTGATTTCCAGTTAGACTCTTCAAAGTCGCTTCATCAGATCCATGAACGACGGTATCCTCAGCCCGCGATTGGTTTTCAATCATCATGGTATCTTTCGTGGTCACGCCATACTGCTCCTGTCCCGAAGAATTGGTTTGCGCCTGATCCGTTTCTACTCCATATTGTTCCTGTTTATGAACGGTTTCAACTTTCGCTGCCTCCTTTTTCTGATGAAAAATAGGAAGACTCTCGCGAAACACAAAGAAAAAGATCAGGACAATGATGGCGATTGAGAGAAAAGCCACACCGGTAATAATCTTTTCGGACAGAAATTCCGACAATCTGAATTTCTTCCGCAACGACTCTTTGGTGAAAACAAATCCCTTATTTATTGGTAGATTTTCCATTTTTTCCTATTAACGATGAAAGGCAACATCTT
The DNA here is from genome assembly GCA_026391715.1 of Bacteroidota bacterium. GTDB lineage: Bacteria > Bacteroidota > Bacteroidia > Bacteroidales > FEN-979 > CAIVAT01. The sequence continues at coordinate 1,135 of JAPLDO010000070.1, read as the reverse complement.
TTCAAATGCTGCCCGTCGCCGGTTTTATTTTTATCAGCAAAACTACTTTACCGGAAAATAACCGATTTCGGTAACGAGCTTTTGCCCATCAGGGCTAAGAATCCAGTCAATGTAAGCCTTGATCTCGCCTGTGGGACGGTTGCAAAGGTACATATACAGGTAACGTGTTATCGGATATTGTCCCGATTTTACTGTTTCAGTATTTGCAAAATATCCAGGGCTTTTATCATCCTTTTTCACCAGGCAATGCTTTACGCCCGCTGCATAAGCTGCGCCGCCGTAACCAATACCGAATTTATCTTTCGATACTGCATTTACTACTGCGGCAGTGCCGGGTAAAGTCTGGCAACTGGCGGCGTAATCTGTCTTTACTACATTATCCTTGAAAAACACGTAAGTGCCCGAACTGTTTTCACGTCCGTACAACTTGATATCCTCATCGGGTCCGCCAACCTCTTTCCAGTTGCGCGTTTTACCTGAGAAGATATTGCTGAGTTGTTTTAAGGTTAACTCTTTTACCGGGTTTGATTCGTTCAGGAAAATTGTGACGCCATCTTTGGCGCATGGAATTTCAATCCCCATCGAGGCGTAGCGGTCTTTCAGCTTATCCATTTCCGATTGTTTCATCGGACGGCTTGAGTTACATATATCGGTTGCGCCATTGATAAGGGCTGAAATACCTGTTCCCGATCCGCCGCCCGTTACCTGGACAACCGCCTGCGGGTGTGATTTCATATAAACTTCTGCCCATTTCTGAGCCAGGATAACCATGGTATCCGAACCTTTAACTGTTATTTTTTTTGGAGCGGGCATGAAAGAGAAGGTCAAAAATGCAATCATTATAATCGCTGCCATTCCGAATTTTGTTTTTGTTTTTTTCATCTGAATAAATTTTACAAAAGAATGTAATTGTTAATTGTTAATTGTTAATAATGGGTATCTGATTATGAAAATTGCCAATAAGTTTGCATAGCAGGTATTATGAAGAATCATATCACCCCTTCTATGTTGTAAAACAAGAGGCTGGCGATTTATTTTTTATTTTTTTAACTTTGTATGATAAATCTGAAGAGGACGTGAGCTCTGCTGGAGAGCAACTCACCAGCAATAAGATTTATGACGGTGAATACACCCT
>JAPLDO010000144.1 GCA_026391715.1 Bacteroidota bacterium | reverse complement strand
CTCAGATTTCCACCAACAGAAGCGCCTGTCGCAACGGTTTTTGTACCAGACCCGGAAAGCGTAAGATTATTATAGGCTAATGCGGCAATTGTTTGATTTCCCAAGTTATTGTAGTTAACAGTTCCTGCGCCTGCTGTAAATGTTCCTCCGGTTCCACTAAAACCTCCACTAAGATTAAGTGTACTTGAACCACAGTTCAGTGTACCCGCAGTTCTTGTCCATGTTCCTGTGAATGTATGCGTCAATCCTGTCCCCAGATGCAAGGTTCCACCGCCACCGTTTATTGTCAAAGAAGCGCCATTTACATTTCCCGTAAATGTTGCGGTTCCCGCCGTTTTAGTCATCGAAACGGCTCCCGTTGTGGTAAATCCGTCAATATTTTGCGTGGTGGCAGTTCCTGCAATAACGATTGGCGAACTGCCAGCGCTAAATGTCCCGCCATTATTAATAAAATCACCTCCAAAAGTCAATTGGAAATTCCCCGTAGCGAGGGTTGCGCCATTATTAATGGTAAGCGGAACAGAGGCATTAAAAACTTTTGGTTCATTTAGCGTTATCGACCCGGTATTGGCAATTATAACGCCACCGGTTGCAGCGAATGGAGTAATCCATTCTTCTGATGAGGCATTTCTGGCAGTTGCTGTGTTGTATTGAAGGGTTGCCAACGCACCGTAAGTTACACCCCCGGTAGTTACCGCAACTGTTGCTGTTCCTTCCATTGAAAGTACGCCATTTACAGTTGGCGTAGTGGCAAATGTCTTTGCGAGAGAACCAGAAAGCGTAAGATCGTGATAGGTAGTTACTTTTGCGGTTTGCGCTGCACCGGTATAATTTACAGTATTGCCAACAGCAGTTGCAGTAAGTGTAGTAATCGTTGAAGTTCCACCGATATAAAGCATATCGTCCGTGCCCTGAGTTAATCCTCCTGTCCCGGAAAGTGCAGAGCTGACAGTAAAAATTCCGTTATTTGTAAGCGTAATGCCAGTAACTGTGACATTAGGTATTGACAATGTTCCTATTATTCCCTGATTGTTTGAGCTAAAGGTGTAAATCCCCGTCCCTGCTGTAAAAGTTCCATTGTTTGTTATTCCACCTTGTAAAATGATGTCCTCGTTTATGGAATTGTTCCATTCCCCACCCGAACTAATTGTAACCAAACCACCAAACGTTTTTGTACGTGTTGTGCTTGTATGGTTCAGAGAACCTGTTACCGATGTAGTACCTGAAACTGTGAAAGTAAACCCACCTACATTAAGCGTTGAACCACTTGCAATACTCATGTTAGTACAGGCTGCATTGGCAGTTACCGTGACAACATCCGCACCTTCAATATAAACATTATCCCCAGCCACAGGTACAGATGCCCCAGACCCTCCACCTGACGCTGTCGACCAAGTTGAAGTCGAATTCCAATTGCCACTTGCAACCGAATAACGATTTGCACCATTTACGCTATTAACCCCAACCAATAAAAACAGCATTATAACAGCGATGCGAAACATCGTCGTTATACGTGTCTTAATAATGGCTAATGCTTTTATCATAAATTCTTTTGCCTCTTCAAACCAACATTTCTGTGAAAGTACGAAATTAATGATTTTTTCGACAAGAATAGAAGTTTATTTAGCGCATAAATTGTGCCAGTTACATTGTCCTATTTTTTAGATTATACACATATCAGGATAGCTGCAATTTAAAAGCCTGTTTACCTGTAATTTAAAATAGGGCTAAAACTGAATTTAAATATTTTATTCATCCGATTTCCGAAATTTACGTCGCGATAACCAAAGAAAGGCGTTTGAAAGTGTAAAATTATTTTTCAGACAGGAACAGAAAATGCCTTTGCCGAACGCAAAATTCGTTCAATTAAGCAAAACAAACTGCCGGAATTTACGGGAATGAAAAAAAAGGATAGAATACAGTGTGGGATTTAATTAAAGGCAAAAACCAAAGTATAAGAACCGCTGTAAAAACCGGTAGCCTGGTTCTGACTAAGCTGAGCAGTGCCATTCAAACGAACAGTTTCTGATCCTTTTGTACACATTCCGGTTGAATTATCTGATGTTTTTGCTGACAAGGTAACCTGGAGATCGTTACCATTTGTGTCATAAAGTTTTGCCGGGTTTATAACCATATTGCAGGCAACTGCTGATGAGGAATTGATCCTGATTTCGCCAAGATTAAGTTGATTTGTTGCTGATGAACTCTGTCCGACTGAATTGTCTGAATAAGAACCACGATCATTTTTTATCTCAAAGGATGTTATTGGAGAAGATATTGCTGATGCAGCTTCAAGAATTTCAACGCCTGCATAAGCTAATGCTGTTGCCTGACAACTGGCTTTCATCGTTGCAAATGTGCAGAAAATGAGAGCGGCGCAGAATATGGCAACAGAGGTTTTCATGGTCTTTTGGTGTATCGGTGTTGTTTTTTCAGTAGGTAATGATCTAATTGACCGTACAAAGATACATGATTATTTTACGTTTTCGACATAAAGTGTAAAATATATATTTACATGTAAAGAAATTAACCCATAAAAGGTAAAATATATTTACGTTAATGCCGCATCCGGGCAAAAAGAATTACTTTATGATAGATTGAAAAGATTGAGGTTGGAATCTAATCCCTAAGTGACGACTGGAATTATACTCAAAACGGGATAAAACTGCACATCTAAAAAATTTCAAGCATCAAATTACAAGTCTCTTATCCCAAGTGTAAAACGAGAGAGAGTAATGGTTTAATAATCCTTGAAAAAAGCATGTAACTGGAATTTGTTCCTTGGAACCTGGAACCTGGAACCTGGAACCTACCTTCAGAATGTCACAATCTACCCGATTTCAATATTATTATCAGGGCTTTGACAATAGCCTGAGCAATAATTTCATTCCAATAACCGGGTTTTCCATTGTGATCTTGGATGGCATATTATTTGAATAATTACTGAAGGATATAAGTACAGGGTCGACAATGGTTGATTTTCCTGCTAAATTGAAAAGTGTATCGGCGGTGGGTGCATAAACCTGCCATATTTTCATAGAGCCGGCTATACCATATAATAT
>JAPLDO010000092.1 GCA_026391715.1 Bacteroidota bacterium | reverse complement strand
GGATAACCACCTTATTATTATTAACAAACGTCCTTCCGATATTGTTCAGGGAGATAAAACAGGCGATTCACCCCTTAGTGAGGTTGTGAAAGCATATATCAAAGAAAAGTATAATAAACCAGGCGAGGTTTTCCTCGGGGTTGTTCATCGGCTTGACCGGCCGGTGAGCGGAGCATTGATCTTCGCCCGCACTTCAAAAGCCCTGACCCGGTTAAATATCATGTTACGGGATGGGGAAATTCACAAAACTTACTGGGCTATCGTTAAAAATAAACCGACCGACGCCATCGGTCATCTGGTAAATTACCTCACGCGGAATGAACTCCAGAACAAATCATTTGTTTATAACCAGTCAATCGCCGGCGCGCAAAAGGCAGAATTAAAATATAAGGTAATTGACCGGAGCGAGCAATATTATTTGCTGGAGATAGACCTTTTAACCGGACGGCATCACCAAATCCGGGCGCAACTGGCAGCCATTGGTTGTCCGATCAAAGGCGATCTTAAATATGGCTATCCGCGGTCAAACCCGGGAGGTTTTATTCATCTGCATGCCAGGAAAATTGAATTTTTGCATCCGGTTCAAAAAAATATGGCAGTCATTACCGCTGACCCTCCTGATGACAAATTATGGCAATATTTTCTTCAATCAGTCCATAAAACTAACCCTGATTTATGAAACTGACACATTCTTCGTTCGACACCACCTATAATATGCAGAGTCTTGTGGCTCCGCGCATTGAATATCAGAAATCATTCATCGGAATACATGAATTGCATGCCCGGAATCTGGAATTAAAAACTACGTCGCTTACACAAACCGACTGGATACCTGTAGTCATTCTGTTTTGTTTTATACTGATTGCCTGGAATCATGTTTATAATCCCAAACGGGTTAAACAGGTTCTACGCGCTCCGTTTTCAAAAAGGTTTATAAATCAATTGGTCAGAGATGGGAACCTTTTCAATGAACGGATTACTTTTACTCTCGGCATCGTTTACCTGTTGTCGTTTTCTCTGCTGCTTTTCGTTTTGAATGAGCGCTTTTTCGGATTAACCTTCCCCAACCTGAAAGGAATACTGTCATATCTCGCAATTGTAATCGGACTTCTACTGTTTATAACTGTCAAAGTGACATTTGTTTCGATTCTGGGTATTGTGTTTAAAACAAAAGAAACCACTAATAATTATTTACTGAACCTGATGATTTTTGCGATTATCACAGGGCCAGTGACGCTCTTTTTTTTAGTTTTCATAGTTTACCTAAAAACTCCCGTCATATTGTACTTCTGTCTGTTAATCATTATTTTAATGTTTATATTCAGATTTATTCGTGGTTTTTTAATTGGAAGCGACCTAACCAGGTTTTCGTATTTACTATTAATTGTGTATCTTTGCAGCCTCGAAATTTTACCCCTGACGGTAGCGCTGAAATTTATAATTAATCATGCGGAAACCGCAGTGGTATTGGGATTTCAGTTTGTGAACACAAATAGCGTATGAGTTTGAAAATAAAGAATATTCTTATTTCCCAGCCGCAACCAACCGATTTTGAGAAATCACCCTACGGCGAAATTGCGCGAAAATTCAGTGTCGGCATCGCTTTCCGAAAGTTTTTCCAGATTGAAGGCATAGCTGCCAAAGACTTTCGCAAAGACAGGGTTAACATCCTTGATTATTCGGCAGTTATTTTTTCATCCCGCAATGCTGTAGATCATTATTTCAGGATGAGTAAGGAGATGCGGATCGAGGTTCCTGAAACAATGAAATATTTCTGTATTTCCGAATCCACCGCGTACTATCTTCAAAAATATGTTCAGTTCAGGAAAAGGAAGATTTTTCACAGCAAGGAAAATGCTGCTAACCTTATTGATCTGATAAAAAAGCATAAAACTGAAAAGTTTTTATTGCCATGCTCTGATCTCCATAAGCATGAAATAACCAAACTGCTGGAAGATCAAAAGATACAATATAATAAAGCTATTATCTACAGAACTTTGGCAAGCGATCTCTCCGACCTCAATATTACGGATTATCAAATGCTTGTTTTTTTCAGTCCAGCCGGAATCAAATCACTTTTGAAAAATTTTCCTGATTTTGTTCAGGGGGAGACTGCCATTGGCGCTTTTGGCGCTACAACTCACAAAGCCGTGAAAGACGCCGGTCTAATACTCCATGTTGACGCGCCCACACAAGCTGCGGCGTCAATGACGATGGCAATTGATTTATACCTTCAACAGGAAGCGAGAAAAAAATAACCACTTGCTATCCGTGATTTGCGTTCCAATAAAAAAAACATTTATTAAAGATGAGCGGTTAAGAAGTCGCCTATTGATACATGCGCTTTTTGCGGGAAAGATTTCATTTTTCGAATACCCTTTTCGCGTTACCTGGATGTTTTTGGAAACTCCGGAAAAAATGCCGGTTCAGGCGATGATGAGTGTTCCAAAGTACAATTTTAAAAAGGCGGTGGATCGTAACCTGCTCAGACGACGAATGAAAGAAGCTTTCAGGCTAAATAAACAAACCCTCGGCGAAGCGCTCCTCAGTAGTGGGCGAAGTATGGCGGTGTGCTTTACTTTCACCGCTAAAGAAATTCCGGCTTTTGACCTCATTCAACAAAAAATAATCCTAATTTTACAGCGTTTAATTAAAGAAAATGAAAAAGTTACTGGGTAGTTTTTTCATTTTATTGATCCGGATTTATCAGGGAGCTATTTCTCCATATTTGACGCCTTCATGCCGATATTCACCCAGTTGTTCGGCTTATGGAATCGAAGCTATTCGCAAACATGGTCCTTTCCATGGAGGATGGCTCACCCTGAAAAGAATTGGACGTTGTCATCCGTGGGGAGGCAGCGGATATGATGCAGTTCCATGAAGGGTAAACTCAAAAAATAAAGTTGCAGACATTTACAAGATTATCTAACCAAACAAATCCGAGTTTATGAAAAAGCAACAATTATCATTCATCCTGTTTGTATTGCTGCTATTTACAATTGTTCAGCTCTCAGGACAGGTTTCTATTAACACTGATGGCAGTTTTCCCGATAATTCGGCAATTCTGGATGCAAAAGCAACAAATAAGGGCTTCTTACCACCCCGTGTTGCCCTCACGGCAATTAATTCTGCACAACCAATAACATCTCCCGCCATTGGATTGTTTGTGTATAATACCGCAAATAGCGGCAGTCCGCCAAACAATGTAACCGCTGGTTATTACTGCTGGGCAGGAACAAAATGGATTCCCGTTTTGCCTATTCAGGGAACAAATAATGGAGATATGCAATATTGGAACGGAACTACCTGGATTCTGGTTCCCGCAGGTTTGCATGGACAGCAAATGTACTTTTGCAACGGAGTTCCAACCTGGGGCGGATGTAGCCCGATACTTACTACAACAGCAGTTTCCAACATAGCCCCAACATCGGTTACGAGCGGAGGAAATATCACTTCCGACTGTGGCGCAGCAGTTACAGATCGAGGCGTCTGCTGGAATACATCGGCAATTCCAACAAACGCAAACAGCCGTACTTATGACGGGAATGGCACGGGAACATTTGCAAGCAATCTCACCGTACTTACTCCGGGTACCACATATTATATCAGGGCGTTTGCCACAAACAGCAATGGAACAGCTTATGGGAACGAGGTAATTTTTACTTCATTTGCGCCGCTTGGCTCCTGCGGTTCATTAACAATAAACCATGTGGTTTCAGGCGGCGTTGCCCCGGTTGACAAAACTGTAACATACAGCACAGTTACAAATGTTGCTGGAGAACCTTCAAAATGCTGGATAACAAAAAACCTTGGAGCCGACTATCAGGCATATTATAATACTGATTGCTGGGAAAGCGTTTCAGGGTGGTACTGGCAGTTTAACCGTAAAAAAGGTTACAATCATGATGGTACAACAGTAACGCCATCATGGACAATAACCAGCATATCTGAAAATTCGGATTGGATTGCCGCCAACGATCCATGCAAAATTGAACTGGGCGCTGGCTGGCGAATACCTACAAAAACAGAATGGGGAAATATTGATGCGGCTGGTAACTGGTCAAACTGGAATGGACCTTGGAACTCTGGTTTATTTCTTAACGCTGCCGGATACCTTGCTGCAAGCAATGGTTCTAAGTCCGGATGCGGTTCATCCGGCTGTTACTGGAGCAATGCGCAGGGTTCCACAGGACAGGGAAAATACATGAATTTCTACATTAACGGCGCCGGAGTGGAATTTGGCGAAAAGGCAAGCGGACAATCGGTTCGCTGCATTAAAGACGTATCCAGCGCTTTCTCCATTGGTCAAAGCTATGGGGGTGGAAAAATTTTCTATATTGATGGTACCGGGCAACACGGACTTATTGCCACAACAAGTAACCAGGCTACAGAAGTACAATGGTATAACGGAAGTTTTATTTTAACGGGCGCATCAGGGACTGGAATAGGCGCCGGCAATACAAATACAAATTTGATTGTTGCTGGTCAGGGAGCGGGAAATTATGCTGCAAAATTATGCTTCGATTTAGTGTTGAATGGCTATAGCGACTGGTATCTGCCAAGCAAAGATGAATTGGACCAGCTTTATATTAATCGGCTTGCAGTAGGCGGTTTTACCAGCAGCGCCTATTGGAGTTCTTCTGAGGATAACATCAATAATGCCTGGAAACAACACTTCGATTTTGGCTTTCAGTACAATACCGGTAAGTACTACTTATATTCTGTGCGTGCAATCAGGGCGTTTTAACAATTTGTTCCTTTTCTCACTTATGAAAAAGCTACTATTATCAAGCATTCTGCCTCTATTACTATTATTTAACACTTTTCAGCTTTTATCGCAGGTTGCTATTACCACTGATGGCAGTTCTCCCATTAATTCTGCAATGCTCGACGTGAAATCAACGACGAAAGGAATGTTAATACCGCGAATGACCGCAACCCAGCGCGTCGGTATAAGTTCTGCCGTTAATGGATTGTTGGTATATCAGACAGATGCGCCAGCAGGTTTTTACTATTATAATGGAACGGGTTGGATGTTTCTTGGAACGGGAGAAGGCGGTGGTGGAAATATGATTGATGTGGATGGTAACTCCTATCCAACGGTTAAGATTGGCAATCAGGAATGGATGGCGGAAAACCTGAGAGTTACTCACTATCGCAATGGCGAAGCCATTCCTAATGTAACAGACGATGCAGCATGGGGCAATCTTAGCGCCGGGGCATACTGCTGGTACAATAACAGTGAGGCTTTGTATAAAATTCCTTATGGCGCCTTGTACAACTGGCATGCTGTAAATGACATTCGTATTATCTGCCCCAAAGGCTGGCATATACCCACCAGCGCAGAATTTACTACCATGAAAACCTATCTGGGTGGAACCCTCGTAGCCGGTGGTAAAATGAAAGCGGCAATACTTTGGGATAATCCCAACGCCAGCGCTACAAACACGTGCGGTTTTTCTGCATTTCCGGGAGGTTCGCGATCCGGGAACTACTCCAACCTTGGCGTCTATGGAAACTGGTGGGCGTCAGATCAGGGGAGTTCTTACGGCGCATTTTTTCAACAACTTTCCGCAAATAGCGCAATAGCTCAGGATGGCTACTTACCAAAGGCAAACGGCTATTCCCTTAGGTGTCTTCGAGATGATGGGTCTACTACAATCCCTACGATTAGTACTGCAACTGTTTACAATATAGGGCAAACTACCGTAACCACCGGGGGCAATGTTTACAGTGATGGAGGAGCTGGCATAACTGCCGTTGGCGTTTGCTGGAGCGCCTCACAAAATCCAACAGTTACCGGCAACCACACCACCGATGGAAGCGGAATAGGAATATTTACCAGTAATATTACAGGACTTACGGCAAATACGGTTTATTATATCAGAGCTTATGCTACAAATAGTGTTGGAACAGGATATGGAAATGAGGTGAACTTTACAACCCTGACTGCTTTTTCCTGCGGATCTCCAATAACTATTAACCATATAACCGGCGTGGTAGCGCCGGTTACAAAACTGGCAGTTTAACCTGAAACAAGGTCATAAAAATGACGGAATAACCAATACTCCAGCCTGGACAATAAACGGCATCAGCGAAAATTCTGATTGGCTACCAGCCAACGATCCCTGCATTATTGAACTGGGATCAGGCTGGCGAATTCCAACCTCAACAGAATGGGAAAATGTTGACGCCTGGGGCAACTGGACCGAATGGAACGGACCTTTTAGCTCAGCGCTGAAATTGCATGCAGCCGGAAATGTCGTCAGCAGCGATGGTTCGATGAGCGGCCGGGGCTCATACGGCTACTACTGGAGTAGTACGCCGGTAAACGCCGACTATGCCTGGCGACTATACTTCAGCAGTAGTCTTAGTTACATGTTCAGTAACGTAAAGGCTTTCGGTTTTTCCCTCCGTTGCCTGAGAAACTAAGTGGATTCTACTATTTCAACAGCGGCGAGGTAGCGAGTAGTGAAAATTTGAAAAGAAAATAAAAAAATGAGAAGAAAAAAAGTTGTTTTTATTGGGTTGATTGGGTTGATTGGGTTAATTTCTCCTGGCGTTTTTGGGCAAACGCCCGATCAACAGGGTTTTGAACTGATGAAAAACCTTGATATATATTCAAATGTAATCAAGGAGCTGAACCAGGATTATGTTGACGAAATCAATCCGGGGGAGTTGACAAAAACCGGCATTGAAGCGATGTTCAAGTCGCTGGATCCTTACACCAATTTCATACCCGAATCGGAAGTTGAGGATTACAGATTCATTACCACCGGTCAATATGGCGGCATCGGCGCGCTTATTCACCAGCACGGGGATTATGTAATTATTTCTGAGCCATACCAAAATTCTCCGGCTCAGAAATTTGGACTGAAAGCCGGCGATAAAATTCTGGAAATAAATGGTAAGGAGGCAAAAGGTAAATCCTACGACGACGTCAGTTCAATTCTCAAGGGACAAGCCGGCACCACCGTCAATCTGCTTATCGAGCGCGAAGGCGAAGGTAAACCATTTGAAAAATCAATTACCCGCGAGATCATTAAAATTGACAACATTCCTTATTCAGGGATGGTTGACCAATCAACCGGGTACATTAAACTTTCGGGATTTACCCAGAATGCTGCAAAAGAAACACGGCAGGCTTTTCTGAAGCTCAAGGAAACCAACCCCGATCTGAAAGGAATAATTATTGATCTGAGAGGAAATGGAGGCGGTCTCCTCAATGAAGCCGTTGACATTGCAAATATTTTCGTGGAACGCGGACTTGAGATTGTTAGCACAAAGGGAAAAATGGCAGATAAAAACCGGGCTCATCTCACTATGAATCCGCCGGTGGATTTGAATATTCCGGTTGTCGTTCTTGTTGATCGGTCAAGCGCTTCGGCAAGTGAAATTCTGGCAGGCTCGCTACAGGATCTCGACCGCGGCATAATCATCGGGCAACGCACTTTCGGCAAAGGGCTGGTTCAAAATGTTGTGCCATTATCCTACAATGCCCAGATGAAGATCACCGTTGCAAAATATTATATCCCCAGCGGTCGCTGCATTCAGGCAATTGATTATGGACATAAACTGACTGACGGGTCATTCGGTAAGATTCCCGACTCGCTGATCCGGGCTTTTAAAACAAAAAGCGGACGGGTTGTTTATGATGGAGGTGGAATTAGTCCCGATTTAATTACCAAACCCAGGAAATTCAGCAACCTTGCGCTGACTCTTTACAGCAAATATCTTATTTTTGATTTTGCCACCGCGTTCGCGCGCGAACATCCAACAATTCCGCCTGCCGATGTATTCGCTATCAACGATACTATTTACAACAATTTCCTTACCTACATCAAAGGAAAGGATTATTCCTACACAACAAGAAGTGAAAAGGCGCTTGAACTATTGAAAAATAATGCGCTGAAAGAAAATTATTTCGGAGCAATTAAAGATGAATATGAACATCTGAAAGCGCGAATGGAATCTGATAAAAAGGATGATTTTAAAAAATATGAAGACCAGATCAGGGATTTGCTGAAAATGGAAATCGTAACCCGGTATTACTATCAGCAAGGTAAAATTTTATCGGCGCTAAAAGATGATCCTGATATTGCGCAAGCCATTTCCACCCTTAAAGACCAGGAAAAATGCATCGCAATTTTATCGGGAAAATATGTGCAGCCAAAACCCGAAATTCCGGCGCCTGGCGAGGTTGAAGACGAAGATAATACTGATGAATAAAGCCCCATTATGGAAACCTATACACACACATTCAATTATCATGTATTTGAGACGGAATTGAATCTGCCTCTTTCCGATCGGAAACTTTTTCAGAAAGCGAAGGAGGCAGTTAAAACATCTCATGCGCCATATTCGAAATACCATGTGGGAGCTGCCGTTCGTTTATCAAACGGAAAAATTTTCACCGGAAGCAACCAGGAAAATATCTCTTTTCCCGTTGGTTTATGCGCCGAACGTGTAGCAGTTTTTGCCGCTATGTCAGTATATCCCGCCGTTTCCATTGAATCAATAGCAATTACGGCTGTTGCCGATGCGTTTGAAGTAGCGGAGCCGGTTCCTCCCTGCGGAATGTGCAGGCAGGCAATACTCGAATATGAAATGAAGTTTAACAATGCAATCAGGCTCATTTTTGGGGGCAATTCCGGTAAGGTATTTATTATCGAAGGAATGCGGAATTTACTTCCGTTAGCATTCGAGGAGAAAGGTCTGGTAAAATAAACCGAAGAAATATTTACACCATGAAGTTCAGTTACAAAATTATATTTTTAGTTTTTATCCTGCCGTTGTTTGCAATGAACGGCGACAAATCTGCCTACCAGGTTTATAATTCCAGGGGAAAGCAGGTTGATTATAAAGAAATGCTTAAAGCCGCTAAAAAATCGGATATTATCTTTTTCGGCGAATTGCATGATAATCCAATCTGTCACTGGCTTGAACTTGAGTTCACAAAAGACCTGTATGCAGAAAAAGGGGTAAATCTCGTTCTTGGGGCAGAAATGTTTGAAACCGATAATCAATTATTGATCAATGAGTATCTTTCGAAAATGATTAGGAAGAAAGATTTCGAAGCGGAAGCTAAAATCTGGCCTAACTATAAAAACGATTATGCGCCGCTTCTCGATTTTGCCCGCGAAAAAGGTTTGAAATTCACTGCCACTAATATTCCGCGACGTTATGCAGCCCTTGTGAATCAAAAAGGATTCGAAGGACTTGACAGCATCAACGCCATGCAACGCGGGTTGATTGCGCCTCTTCCCATAAAATATCCTGATTCAATGGAATGTTATGCAGGTATTGCCAAAAGCGCCGGCGAGGGACTTTCTGCGCATGCAGCGGCAAATCTGGGAAAAGCTCAGGCTATAAAAGATGCAACCATGGCTCATTTTCTGATGAAAAACGCTTTCAGCGACAAAACCATTCTACATTTCAACGGATCCTACCACAGCGATAATTACCAGGGCATCGTATGGTACGTGAATCAGATAATTCGCAAAACCAGTTTTGAACCCAAAATACTCACCATTTCCTGCATAGAACAGGAAAATATTGACACTCTTTCAAAAGCAGAGGAATCTAAAGCCGATTTCATCATCGTCATTCCGTCGTCAATGACCAAAACGAGGTAATCGCTCACACCATCCGCCAGGGTCAGGCGAAGGTGTAATAAGCGTTAATGAGGAAATTCCACAGGGTAACTACCAGTGTGGCTGCAAGTTTGGAAATATAAAAGTTAACTTTAAATTTTCCGGTCATTGCCCAGATAATCAACAGGTTGATCATCAAACCTATTAGTGCAATGATAAAAAAACGGGTAAACTCCAGCATTATATTTGGATTGGTACTGTGAAATGTCCATATCCGGTTCATAAAATAGTTGGTTGTTGCCGCAAGCGCAAAACCACAGATATTGGCTACGTATTTCTGAATTTTCAGAATTTCCTTGCAAATAAATGTGATTCCGAAATCCACAAAAACGCCTGAAAAACCAACCAGCGAAAATTTAATGAATTTAAGGAAAAAGGCTTCGGTGAAAAAGGAGGGAATGGTCACGGTTCAAGGTTTCGGGTTCAAGGTTGGCATTTTATAACTGTACGAGGAGAATGATGTTTTTTCCTTCTCTGATCACCTCAACGTTTACAATCATTCCCAACTTCAGTTTTTGCAGCCGGGACATATATTCATAGATATTTCCAACTTTCATTCCATTCAACGCGGTAATAATATCGCCCTTTTTCATTCCGCCTTTGTCAGCAGGACCGTCTTTGGTTACGCCGTCAATGCGTAATCCGGCTTTCTCGGTACCTGCGAAATCAGGCATTACGCCAAGGGTAACCTTCAGCCGGCGACTACTCCGTCCGCCGCTTTCCTTTTTTCCGGATTCTTTGAATGTCAATGATTTAGGTAAGTTATCAACTGCGATAATAACGTCTGTCGCAAAATCGCCGATTATCTTTTCGGTATCAAAATCAAGTTTTTCAGTATCGTCAAACGGAGTATGATAATCGGTATGTACGCCGGTGTTAAAATAAAATACCGGAATGTTTGAGGAATAGAAATTTGCATGGTCTGAAGGTCCATAGCCGTCGGGCGAATGAACTACTTTAAAAGGCAACTTGTTTTCATACGAGGTTAGAATTGAATCGGCTTCGAGCGACGTGCCGGTACCGCTAACCGAAATAGAGTTGTTACTTTTATCAAACCTGCCAACCATATCAAAGTTGAACATCGTTTTAATTTTCTTCAGATCAACCAATGGGTTATTAATAAAATATTTGGATCCGAGCAATCCGATTTCTTCCCCGCTGAAAGCCGCGAAAATGATACTCCTTTTATTTTTCCCTTTATCAGCGCCGAGTCTTTTTGCCAATGCCATAACCATAGCCGTACCTGAGGCATTATCGTCGGCGCCGTTGTGCACTGCATTCGTGTCAGGCATACGCGAACCGGAGCCGGTTCCTCCAAAACCAAGATGGTCATAATGGGCGCCAGCTACGAGGTATTCATCTTTTAAGAGCGGGTCATTGCCTTCGAGAACTGCGACAACATTGGCAGTTTTTTCGCGCTGATGAATAACTTCAATACTTCCTTTTACAGTAACCCCGGTCTCAAAGCTTTTTGGCGCTTTCGATTCGATAATGATTCGCTCAAGACTATCAACCGTTAATCCGTGTTTCTTTAGGATTTTATTTGCCAGCTCACGTGTGACGCTAAGGATTGGAATTCCGGCGGTAACTTCGTTATTTTCGGCAACCATTGGCGTCAGCTTGTCTTCCTTTTCCACACTTTTCGGCGTTACCAGCAACATTCCCGCCGCTCCATGATCTTTGACGGTTAAAACTTTGCTACGCACATCTCCGAAAGGGATAAACTTACTATCGGAAACATCAGGCTCAGGATCGCCGCGAAAAACCATTACCCACTTACCTTTTACATCTATTCCCTTATAATCGCTCCATTTAAGACTGTCGGCGTCAATCTCAAATCCAAAACCTGCAAAAACCACCGGCGCTTCAACAGTGGCGCTGCTTGAAAATGCAAGCGGGTTAAAATCTTTTTTAATTACGGCATCAAATCCATCGAAAGCAAGCGAGTTTTTATCTCCCAGCTTAACGTCAGTAACAATTTCAAACCATTGAAAGCCATTCTCGCCAATCAGCTTTAATCCGGCTGCTTTGAAATGATCGCGGATGTAGGTTGCAGCTACATTGATTTCAGGGGTTCCAGGCTTACGACCTTTGAGTGAATCCGAGGCAAGGAAAGTAACATATTCCCGGATTTCATTTTCAGTAATCTTCGTTTTTTGCGAATATCCGGCAACTGCGAAAACAGCGATGAAAGTTAGTACAAGTAGTTTTTTCATAAATTGGTTTATGGGTTTATGGGTTTATGAATTTATGGTTTCAATTTACAAAGAGATTTCATTCTGCCGGCGATTTAATAATACCGCCGCCAAGAACAACCTCATCATCATAGAAAACAGCCGACTGCCCGGGAGCTATTGAATCATTCGGATGAAAGAAGGTTACTCTTACTTCACCATTATTAATAGGCTCAATCCTGGCTTCGCGTTCTTTCTGCGCCGAACGGATCTTTGCCATACAATCCATCGGGCGATTGAGATGAGTCAATGCAACCCAGTTCAAATCGGAAACGATAAATGAAGAGTGATAAGTTTCTTGTCTGATACCAACGATAACGGTATTGGCTTCTTTATCGAGTCCAATCACATACAATGGTTCGGAATAGGCAATACCCAGCCCTTTGCGCTGTCCGATTGTGTAATTCCAAATCCCCTGGTGACGACCGAGCGTTTTCCCTCCGGAATCAACAATAAGACCCGGATTATCTTCCACTTCAAGTAAGTCCTTGTAATCGCCGCTGTAAAAATCCTGGCTCTCTTCAATATCTTCGATGGTTATCCCCACTTTCTGCGCAAGCGCTTTAATCTCCGGTTTATGATAGCCGCCGATGGGGAAAATCACCCGGCTTAGTTGATCCTGGGTAAGGCGGTGTATAAAATAGGTCTGGTCTTTTTTAGCGTCAGCGGACTTCTTCAGGATATAACGTCCATATTTTGCACTGAATTCAACCCTGGCATAATGACCGGTTGCAAAAAAATCGAAAGCAATTCCACTTTTTTCCGCCATAGATGGCAACAATCCGAATTTGATATGCTGGTTGCACTGAATACATGGATTTGGCGTGCGCCCGGCAAGGTACTCAGCCTTGAAGTATTCGAGTACGGCTTGTTTATACTCAGCAGAACAGTCAAAAACGTGGTATATAATTCCCAATTTATCAGCAACAGAACGCGCTTCGCCAATTTCCACTTCCTCATCAGAGCCATAGCAGGCATGTTTGCCTGTTGATTTATACTTTCCGTCCCAGATTGCCATTGTAACCCCAATCACATTATAACCCTGGAGCTGTAAAAGATAAGCTGCCACCGACGAGTCAACGCCGCCGCTCAGACCTACAATTACTGTTGATTTATTTGTCAATTGGTATTGAATTGATGGAAAATAAATTGGGTGCGAAGTTAGCGATTATTTGGTTTCTGGCGCTTCGATCTTGTCGCCTGTCCCTTCAATCTTCCTGGGTTCCCATGCCTTTCATTGTCCCGGTTGCGTTGGCGATTCAGGATGGGGGCATTATCGGGATTTATGGCAGCGTAATTGAATAAGAATTTTTCCTACATTTGCACCCTTAATATTCGATACGTATGTTCCTGAATTCAGACAAGTTTTGCGGTGAAGGGTTAACGTATGACGATGTTTTGCTGTTGCCTGCCTATTCCGATGTTCTTCCGAGGGATGTAGAGATTTCCACCTTTTTTTCCAGAAATATCCGACTTAATATTCCAATAGTTACCGCCGCAATGGATACGGTGACAGAATCGCGAATGGCTATCGCCATTGCTCAGGAAGGCGGAATAGGCGTGTTGCATAAAAATATGTCAATCGCAGATCAGGCGCTTCAAGTCAGAAAAGTTAAACGCGCCGAAAACGGGATGATCCTTCAACCCGTTACATTAATGGAACATGCTCTGGTTGGCGACGCCCTTTCCATGATGAAGGAATTCAGCATCGGCGGGATTCCAGTTATAAATACAAATAATGAACTTGTTGGCATTGTTACCAATCGCGATCTCAGGTTCGAACGCGATATTATGAGACCGGTTACAGAGGTTATGACAAAAACTGTGATAACCATCAGTGAATTTACAAATTTTGAACAGGCTGAAGCTATTCTTCAGCAGCATAAAATTGAGAAACTTCCGGTTGTTGATAAACACAACAAACTGATCGGGCTGATTACATATAAAGATATTTTAAAGGTGAAAGCCCGCCCGAATGCATGCAAGGACAGCCTTGGAAGGTTACGCGTGGCAGCAGGCGTCGGAGTTACTTTCGACACTCTCGATCGCGTTGCCGCCCTGGTGCATGAAAGCGTTGACGCCATTGTGATTGATACCGCTCACGGACATTCGCGCGGAGTGATGGAAATGGCAAAACGGGTAAAAAACAGCTATCCCGAAGTTGATCTGATTATTGGGAATATAGGAACCGCAGAAGCCGCCAAAGATCTCTTGAAAATAGGAGTTGACGGCGTAAAAGTCGGCATCGGTCCGGGTTCAATTTGCACAACAAGGATTATTGCCGGAATAGGAGTTCCCCAATTATCTGCCATATACGATGTTGCAAAAGCGCTTAAAGGAAGCGGCGTTCCGGCAATTGCCGACGGTGGAATCCGTTACACCGGCGATATTGTAAAAGCCCTCGCTGCCGGCGCTCATTCGATTATGGCGGGAGCGCTTTTTGCCGGCGTTGATGAATCTCCAGGCGAAACAATCATCTTTGAAGGAAGAAAATATAAAACCTACAGGGGAATGGGATCTATCGAAGCTATGCAGAAAGGATCAAAAGACCGCTATTTTCAGGATGTTGAGGATGACATTAAAAAACTTGTTCCCGAAGGCATTGTTGGCAGGGTTCCATACAAAGGGTCGCTATCAGAAGTCATTTACCAGATGGTTGGAGGTTTGAAAGCCGGCATGGGTTACACTGGTTCAAAAACCATTGACGACCTGCTCAAGGCAAAATTTATCAAGATAACCTCTGCCGGCGTTACCGAAAGCCATCCGCATGACGTTACAATTATCAGTGAAGCGCCTAATTACAGCAGGTAATTGAATTAAAAATTAAAAATTAAAAATTAAATGACTTTATAAACGTTAGTCTAATTGTTAAACTAATACCTAATAAAAATGAATAGTTTGAAAAGAAAAATTTTATTGCCGGTTTTTGTACTTGTTACATGTCTCCCGTCAATGGCTCAGGTTAATAATGATGAAACGCTTCTGACCATAGCAGGAAAGCCGGTTAATGTCAGCGAATTTTTAAATATCTATCAGAAAAACAATGTCAAAGGCGAGCCTATTGATAAAAAATCACTCGACGAATACCTCGAATTGTTTATTAATTTTAAACTGAAGGTAAAAGAAGCCGAAGAACTTGGACTTGATACGGTTACAACGTTTAAAAACGAGTTGAATGGTTACCGCGATCAGCTTGCCAAACCATATTTTACCGATGAAGCCACGCTAAACCGTCTCATTGCTGAAGCTTATGGTCGTGAAAAATGGGATTTCCGCGCCAGCCATATTTTCTTTAAACTGAAACCTGACGCTACCCCGGAGGATACGCTCGTCGCATTCAATAAAGCGACTTCAGTCAGAGATAAACTGATGAAAGGCGAATCGTTTGAAACTTTAGCCGTTGAATTCTCCGAAGACCCTTCTGCCAAAGACCGCGAAGCAAATCAACAACATCAGTTTCTGAAAGGAAACAAAGGCGACCTCGGATTTTTCTCGGTTTTCGATATGGTTTACCCATTTGAAAATGGAGCATCAAATACCGAAGTTGGTCAGGTTTCCAAACCGGTGCGGACTGAATATGGCTACCATCTGATTAAGGTTACCGATAAACGCCCGTCGCTTGGGAAAGTAACTGTTGCGCATATTTTCGTTGCAATTCCCAAAAATGCTACTGCCGCCGATTCCGTCAGACTTCATAAAAGGATTGATTCAGTTTATCAGAAACTGGTTGCCGGCACATCTTTTGAGGATCTTGTGAAAACCTATTCCGACGACAAAGGTTCTGCCGCAAAAGGTGGCGTTCTCCCCGCTTTTGGCGTAAACCGCATGGTTCCCGAATTTGTTGAAGCTATTTACTCCCTGCCCAATATCGGCGATTGCTCAAAACCACTTCTCACCTCTTATGGTTGGCATATCGTGAAACTGGTAGAAAAGAAAACAAATAAACCAATTGAGGAGGAAAAAGCTGAAATAAAACAAAAAGTATTGAAAGATAACCGCGGCGAGCAAACCCGTCAGGTTGTTATTGCAAGGATACGCGCCGAATATGGCGTAGTAGAGAATGCGGAAGCGTTAAAAGATTTTTATAAAGTAGTAACTGATAGTATTTTCTTCGGCAAATGGAAAGTTTCACTGGCAGACCGGCTTGATAAGCAAATCTTCAAAATCGGAAACCTTACATACAGACAAAAGGACTTTGCCGACTATCTCTCCGCTACTCAGAAGAAACAGGAAAAACAACAAATTAACCAGTACGTTGATAAAATGTACAATACATTTCTGGATGAAAGTTTATTGAAATGGGAAAACTCCCAACTGGAAATTAAATATCCGGAATTCAAAGCCCTGATGACCGAGTACCGCGACGGGATTATGCTGTTTGATCTTACCGACCAGAAAGTCTGGTCAAAAGCTGTGAAAGATACGGTGGGGCTTGCCGATTTTTATCAGAAGAACAAAAATAGTTATAAATGGGAAACGCGTCTCGACGCCAGTATATATACAGTGAAGGATCCAAAAATGGTTCAGAAGGTCAGAAACTTCGTAAAATCAGGATTGTCTGACGCCGATCTGCTCAAGGAGGTGAATACCGACTCCTCAAAAATCCTTACCATTGAAAGCGCTAAGTTTTCAAAAAAAGACAATAAACTCATTGATTCAATCGCCTGGACTCCCGGTTTTACAAACGACGTCAAGATCAATGGAAACATTGTATTTGTTAATGTACGTAAGGTATTGAAGCCAATGGTAAAAGAACTCAGCGAAGCCAGAGGGCTTATTACAGCCGATTATCAGAATTATCTTGAAAAAGAGTGGATTGCAGCTCTCCGCACCAGGTACCCCGTTGAAGTGAGGAGAGAAGTTTTGTTAAAAATTAAATAGTTTTCTTTGAAAAGCTCGCTGTTCTTTCTTTTGATATTTGCTTCTTCCTGTGCTACGTTCTTTAAAAATCAAAACGAGCGGGTTCTCGCAAAAGTTTATGATGAATACTTATATGAATCGGATCTGACTGGTCTTGTGCCTGCCGGAACATCTTCCAAAGACAGTATTTCTATCTCAAAGGGATTCATAGACAACTGGGTTCGTCAGCAGGTACTCCTTCATCAGGCAAGAAAAAATCTTACCAGTAATCAGCTTGACTTTACAAAGCAACTGGAGAACTATAAAAATTCATTGATTATCTATGAATATGAAAATGCTCTTGTGAGGCTTAATCTGGATACTCTTATAACCGAAGATGAACTTCAGAACTATTACGATCTCTATCAGCAGAATTTTTTACTGAAGGAGAATATTGTCCAATTCCAGTATGTGAAACTTCCATTGAAAACTCCTAATGTTAAGCAGTTTAAGACCTTATTGAGTTCAGGTAGCGAGGAGGATCAGACAAGACTTTCAGAGTTATGTGAGAAACAAGCGGCGGATTATTTTCTGGACGATCAGAATTGGTTGCTGTTTACGGATCTTCTTAAACAGATTCCTATTAAAACCTATAATCAGGAGGATTTTCTGAAAAATCATCGTGAATTTGAATTTGAGGATTCCACATTTCTCTATCTTGTCCGTTTCAGGGATTTTAAGATAAAGGAATCTGTATCGCCATTTCCTTTTGAAAAACGACGAATCCATGACGTCATTCTCAATAAGCGAAAGATTGATTTGCTCAACCGGATGCAGGAGGATATTTATACCAACGCCCGCAAAAAAAATGATTTTGAACTTTATTAACCATTGCGTTTTTAATATCTTCCTTATGAAACAAATACGCATTCGTTGGGCTTTACCTGCCATCTTGCTAGCGTTAACGTACAGTTCTTTCGCGCAGGTTCAGCATGATACTATTGTGGAAGGAATCGTAGCGATTGTAGGCGGCAATGTAATTCTCAAATCCGATATTGAAAACCAGTATATTCAGATTCGTAGCCAGGGAAATATCCAGGGAACTGCCACCTCGCTGAAATGTCAGATACTCGAAAACCTGCTTTTTCAGAAACTTCTTTTGCATCAATCGCAGGTTGACAGCCTTACTGTCACCGACGCTCAGGTTGAAAATGAAATGGATCGTCGTATGCGATATTTCATTTCTCAGGC
>JAPLDO010000211.1 GCA_026391715.1 Bacteroidota bacterium | reverse complement strand
TTTTTTGGTTAATACTGGGCGCAAGTTACTACTTTTTTTTATATTGCGTATTTTGCATATTTAGCTGGTTGTCATAGTAATTGAATATGAGTGAGATATAAGTTCAGTTTTAAGAATTTTTTACTGTTATTCTTACCAAACTTAATCATCAGAAAAACAAAGTCTGTTTGAATTTTCAATTTTGAGTCCTCGCTGGAAAGTATTTTCAATACTTAGTCCTAAAGCGTCGGTAAAAATTTGAATATTATCCTGGACTACCTGGATTTGAAGTTGTAAAGCAAGCGCTTTAACGGCGCAAAGAGGTTGAAATTGCTCAATGATTGAATGTAGTTCAGGCAGTAAATCAAAGGGTTTCAAATTTACCTCCATGTTGCCTGATTCAATCATGGAGATATCCATATAGTTTGTAACCGTATTTAGCAATCTTGCGCTGCTGGCATTTATAACTTCAGAATATCTTATTTTCTCTTCTGCTGAGAGATCGGGTTGGGTAATTAATCCGCTGAATCCCAGAATACCGTTCAAAGGAGTTCGCATTTCATGAGAGATGTTATGGATGAATGCCGTTTTCAACCTGTCGCCGGCTTCAGCTTTTGCCTTGGAATCTTCCAAACGAGTAATCATTTTTTTCCTTTCGGTAATATCCTCCTTAACAGCCAGGAAATTTGTAATCATTCCCTTGTCATCCACGATTGGAGAGATAGAAGCAAATTCCCAGAAAAGTTCGCCGTTTTTCTTTCTATTATGAAATTCACCCTGCCAGGTTTTGCCTGAGATTATCGTATCCCATAAAATTTTATAGGTTTCTTCAGGGGTTTCACCTGATTGGAAGATACTCGGATTTTTTCCCAATAGGTCATTAGATGAATATCCCGTCAATTCACAAACTTTGGGATTACCATAAACAATGTTTCCCTTAAGATTGGTAATAATAATACAAACCGGGCTTTGCTCAACAGCCTGGGATAATTTTCTTAATTCGTTTTCTGCAAGTTTATATTCGGTAACATTTATTAAGGTTCCAGTGATCTTGCCATCTTCCAGATAGGCGCTAATATTAACATTGATTTCATTGCCATTTTTTGTTCTCAGAACGAGTTCATGGTTGGTAATGCGTTTTACCGGGATTAACTTGTCAATGAAAACAGTACGATCCTCTTGATTTCTATATGTTCTGCTGACGCCAAATTGTTTGAACTCCTCAAAGGAATCAAACTCCAGCATTTTCCAGAGCGCAGGGTTGGCAAACAGCAATTCTCCTTCAATATTGGTGGTAAATATTCCATTCATGGAATTTTCAACAAGGTTTTTAAATTTTTGCTCATTTTTAGTAAAAGCATGTTTATCCTCAACATTTTTCAGCGCCCTTTGAATGGCAAAAGGCAGTCGTGCAAGCCTGTCTTTGAGCACATAGTCGGAAGCGCCTTGTTTGAGCAACTCTACAGCGGCATCATCGCCAATGGTTCCGGAAATACAGATAAACGGAACTTCCGGACAAATGGAGCGGGCATGCTTGAGCGCCGAAAGTCCATTGAATCCGGGCATGTTGTAATCTGAAAGAATCAGATCATATTGTATCTCAACGATTTTGCCGATAAATTCTTTCTCTGTTGAAACTATGTCAAATTGCATAAAATACCCTTCTGCCTTGAGTCTCTCACAAATCAAATCGGCATCCGCCATTGAATCCTCCAGGCAAAGAATTGAAAGTTTTTGTTTGAAAAAGCTATAATTTTCCATTTTACAACGCTTCTAAATAACTAAATGTAACTACATAGTTTTGAATTGGGAGGACACTATTATATACTTGAATTCTTAATAACTTCTTTTAATTTTTCATTATCATCGGGAGTGTGAAGTAAAACACGCTTCCCTGACCCTCCTGGCTTTCAACCCATAATTTACCACCATGTTTATCAACAAATTCCTTGCATATAATCAAACCCAGACCGGAGCTGGGTTCACCTTCAGTGCCTTTGCGGTTTGTATTTTCATCGAGACGGAAAAGGTTGGCAATCATTTTTTTGTTCATCCCAATACCTGTATCTTTTATTGATATCTCAATGGTATTATCGCATGATAAATTTGCCGCAATAGTGATTTCCCCTCCTTTAAATGTAAACTTTAAAGCATTTGAGGCGAGGTTGCGCACAGTGGATGCCAACATATACTTGTCTGCGAATACTTCGTATTCTTCTGGAATGTCATAGCTGATTTTAATTCCTTTTTTATTTGCCGAGTCAACAACCGGTCGGATAGCTTCGGTTATGGCAGAGGTTAATAATAGGGACTCAGGATCAAATGGGGTTACTCCCCTGCGAATTCTTGACCATTCCAACAAATTTTCCAATAGCCTGAAAAGATTGGTCGCGGAACTTCTCATACTCACCGCGATCTCCTGAATTTCTTTTAAGGTCAGGGTATCCAGTTCCTCAACCAGTATTTGTGTAAATCCAAGAAACGCATTGAATGGACTTCGCAGATCGTGGGCGATGATGGAGAAAAATTTATCCTTTTCAGCGTTGGTTTTTACCAATTCCTCATTCTTATTTATGATTTCGGCTTCTTTCGTTTTAAGTTCCGAAATATCTACAAAAAGAGCCATCAGGCACATCAGTTGGCCTTCCGTTGATTTTACAAAACCTGACGAAATCAATGCTGCAAATACACTACCATCCTTGCGCATGCAATTGGTTTCACCATAAAAAGTATTCCCTTGTCTTACAAAGGCAAGGATTTGGTCGCTGGGAGATTCAGGAACTGAAAATTCGGAGATATGCATACCTATAATTTCGGTTTTATTGCTAAAACCCCACATGTTCACAAAAGCTGCATTAGCATAAAAAACAATTCCATTAATATCAGCAAGTCCAACAGCCGTGGGTGAAGATTCCAGGGCAAAATCCTTGATCTGTAATTGTTCCTCGACCAGCTTACGATCGCTGATGTCAGAGTGAGCGCCAAACATCAGCAACGGCTTGCCTTCGCATGTACGGGTAATAACGCGTCCACGATCGTGAATCCATATCCAGCGTCCGTCTTTGTGCTTAATCCTGCATTCGCAGTCATAATAAGTAATTTCACCAGTGTAATGCCGGTCGAGCAGTTTATTTGATTTTACGAGGTCGTCGGGGTGTACCAATGATTGCCATGTATTTAAATTGGTTGGCGACAACTCCTCAATCGTATAGCCGACCATCTCTGCCCACATGTCGTTGAAAACCGCTTCCCCGGTTTGTACATTCCATTCCCATGTGCCTGCACGGGTTGCCTCAACAATATTCGCCAGTCTCCATCGCTCTTCGCGTAGCGCGTCATCAGACTGCTTACGTGCAGTAATATCGAGGAAAGACCACACCCTGCCTTTCGGCTTACCATCAAGCATCATCGGTTTAGAAATACGTTCGAAAAACCGTCCATCCTTAAAGTTTATGACGTCGAGGGTTTCGGATTCGGGTTTTTCGTATAACTCAGTTACCTTAGCAATGAACTCTTCCTGATCAGAAAGCTGGTTCATGACATGTTTCAACAATACTGAATCATCGCGGGAGGCTAACACATCTTCAGGTATATGCCACATTTTGGCAAATGTATTATTGGTCTTGATTACCGCGCCCTGAGAATTGACAACCAGGATGCCGTTGTGAATTGATTCAAGTGTTGCTTCCAATAAAGAAAGAGAGCTGTTTAATTCCTCCTCCGCCCGTTTCCGTTCAGTAATATCACGTCCCTCCCCGAGAATTGACACTGGTTTTCCTCCACCGTTCCGCATGATGCTAAACTTGTTTTCCAGCCAGAAAGTCGTGCCGTCTTTGCGGTAATATTCGAGTTCCATTGTGGTGATAGGATTGTAATCCGTGTCAATCTCAATCCTGGGGAGCTCTCTGTAAAACAGTTCCAAAGCCAATTTAAGCGATTCGGGCGCGAGGTTCTTTTCCATCGGAAGTTCTTTAATCTCCTGCGATGTGAAACCTCTCATTTTTTCGGAAGACGGGCTTTGATAAGTGACCTTGAAATTCATGTCCATTAACCAAACAATATCCTGCATGTGGTCGGCTAACATTCGGTACCTCTCCTCGCTTTCCTTAAGGGCTTCTTCCATTTGCTTTCGGCTCGTAATATCCATTGCAGTGCCAACCATCTTAACGATTCGCCCTGAATCGTCTTGTTTATAATCACCCTGCGCATTTATATGACGAACCAATCCGCCGGGAAGTTGAATGCGGTAATCAACTGAATAGGGTGTTTTCTGGCTTAGACTCAGGGCGACGGCTGCTTTGTACAGTGGCAGATCGTCGGGATGAATACGATTGTCAATAATTACACGGAAATAATCAATTCCTTTGTCTTTTGATTCCCCTGAAATTTCGAATAGCCTGAATAATTCCTTGCTCCAGGTTATTTTATCGTTGGTGAGATCCCATTCCCAACTGCCAAGATGAGCAAATGATTGTGCATCGGCGAGCCTTGCTTCGCTTAGCTTCGTACTTTCAATGGTTCTTTTTCGTTCCGATTTTAAGGCAATATCATGCAATGCGCTTTCAACCACAAGCGGTAACCTTTTTAGCCGTTCCTTTGAAACATAGTCCGTAGCGCCGTTTTTCAGCAATTCCACCGCAGCATCTTCGCCAATAGCGCCTGAAACGCAGATAAACGGGGTTTCCGGACATATTTTTTTCGCGATTGATAGGGCTGCAGGCGCTATAAAGCCCGGAAGATTATAATCGGCAAGAATCAGGTCAAATTTCTTTTTCCTGAGTGAAGCCACATAAGCTTCTTCTTTTGCAACAAATTCAAGTTCCATGTAAATTCCGGCATCTGCCAGAACTTCCCGAACCAGTTCAACATCTTTTTGTGAATCCTCGAGATAGAGGATCTGGAGCGGATTATTTCCGTTGTTAATATTCAGCATTTGTTTTCCCTATTTTAATGGTCGTTCATTTATCAAAGCCCAGAAACCGCCCAAAAGCTTGACAGCTTCAATAAACTCCTTAAAATCAACCGGTTTTACTACATACGCGTTGACGCCGAGAGAATATGTTTGAATAAGATCCTGCTCTTCTCTTGACGACGTCAGCATTACCACCGGCAGCGTTTTTAATTCAGGATCATTTCTAATTGCTTTAAGCACTTCAATACCATCCAAACGCGGCATTTTAATATCCAGCAAAACCACAGCAGGAAAACCTGGCTTGCGCTTTTTATATTTCCCCTCATAGCGGAGGTATTCCAACGCCTGTACCCCATCGTGAACAACTTCGACCTTGTTGGCAAGGTTAAAATCATTTAGCGCTTCAAGAGTTAATTCGACATCCTTGGGATTGTCTTCTGCAAGTAAAATCGTTTTCAATTCCATAGTCTATGTTTTTTGTAATCTACTTCTTTGGTAAAGTAAAATAGAATGTAGCGCCTTTGTCTGGCGCTGCCTCTGCCCAGGTTATTCCGCCATGTCGTGAAATAGTGCGACGGACGTTTGCCAAACCAATACCTGTACCTTCAAAATCAGCAACCGGGTGTAGCCTTTGGAAAACCCCGAAGAGTTTCTGCGCATATTGCATATCAAAACCAACGCCATTATCACGCACATAAAATATATATTGAGATTCTTCTTCTTTTACGCCCACCTCAATTTTTGCTGTTTTTCTATTCCGGGTAAATTTCACGGCATTACTAATGAGGTTATACCAAACCATAGACAATAAATTATAATCTACTATCACAGTAGGCATTGAGGAAATGTTCCATTTGATAATCCGACCGGGATTTGCCTCTTTGACCTGAGATAATGCCTCATCAAAAACCTGCTTCATGTTTATAGGTTTTAAATTAAGTTCCATTTTGCCAGTTCTTGAAAATTTGAGTAGATCATCTATCAAATTTCCCATATCTCCAATTGAATCAGAAATTGTATTCAGGTAGTGTTGCGCCTTCTCCGGAAGATTTTGATGGAACCGGTTCAAAAGTAATTCGACATAACCGCTTATATGCCGCAAAGGCGCCCTCAGGTCATGCGAAACAGAGTAGGAGAATGATTCCATCTCTTTATTAGCGTTAACCAGTTGAGAAGTCCGTTCTTCAACACGATGTTCAAGTTCTGCTGCGTACCGTTTTGTTTCATCCAACAGGTGCGCCTGTTCAACTGCAAGGGTTATCTCGCCGGCAACTTCCCCGGCAATCTCCATCTCTTCCCTGGTAATGGTTCTTGAGGCGTCCCAGCCAACGTTCAGTACGCCATATAATTTCTGTGCCGAGACAAGGGGAACGTTTATAGACGCCTGGATTCCTTCAGACTGAAGGATCATAGATACCAATGAAGGCGATTTTACCTTGGTCATGTCCTCAATGATTTCCATCTTCCCCTGATGAAGGATTTCAATATCTCCATAAACCTCGTCAGTAAGTATTTCACCCAATTGTACGATAGTTTTACCTGCCACATCGGCTGCGAAAATCTGGGCATTTTTCTTTTCAAGATCAAAAATTCCAACACTGGCGCGTTGACAATTAAGCAGCTCCCTTATATGGTGAAGAGCGGTTTTGGCGATTGCTTCGGGTGATTCGATTGACTGTAGAATCGCAAGGTCTATTTTGTGCAGATTACGCAAACGTTCGGTATACCGTTTTAACGATTCTTCTGCCTGCTTCCGTGCCGAAATGTCCTGAAATGCACCATTTACCTGAACTATATTGTTGTTTTCGTCCCTTACGGCTTCTCCAATGGTTTGCACCCATACGCGCTTGCCGTTTGCCGTGATTATTTCCATCTCTTCATTATAGGGAATCCCTTTTTGAGCGCAGCCCGTAAAAATATGTGTTATTTTTTCACGCCACTCAGGTGCGTAGAAGCTAATACCATCTTCCACCAATGGGTTATAGCCCGCAGGCATCCCATGAATGGCAGCCACCTGATCAGACCAGTAAGAGCGATTCTCATTAAGTCTTACACTCCATCCGCCAAGTTTCGCTGTTTCTCCTGCAATCCTCAGAAGCGCGAGGCTTTCTTTCAGTTTTGCCTCTGCCTTTTTATGTTCCGTAACAACCCTCATTGCGCCAATCATTCGCAATGGATGACCACGTGGATCGCGAACGATGTATCCGCGGTCTTCTATATCTTCCTGTTTGCCATTTTTACATATAAACCGGTATTGGTCATTCCAGTAATTTTCCCCTGAATCAATGGCGTTATGAATACCAGTTTCTACCCGGCAGAGATCTTCGGGATGTATTCGGGTGGTCCATGAGTGTATACCCGGCTCAATCTCTTCCGCAGCATAACCAAATTGCGTTTTGAAATGGTCATTCCAAAGAAGCGAATTGGTTCGCAGATCCCAGTCCCAGATTATATTGAAGGTGGCGAGGTTCGCAAGTTTGTAACGTTCTTCGTTCTCACGAAGCGATTCAACAGCATTTTTATGGTCATTGATATCCATTACAACACCTTCCATCCTAATAGCAACGCCATTTGAATCGTAATATCCCCGTCCTTTTGCCGAAAGCCAGTGAATACTTTGGTCAGTCCATAAACTGCGATATTCGATATCATAATCTTTATGGTTATCAAGCGACTCTTTAACCGCCTTATCTGTTCGTTCACGATCATCAGGATGCAACGCTGCACGGAAACGCGGGTAGCTCATCATTTCATTAAGACCTATTCCAAACAGGGCTTTGCAACGGTCTGACCAGATCAATTCCCCGGTTAGGATGTCCCAGTTCCAAACCCCAAGATTAGCGCCTTCAGTAGCAAAGAGCAACCGCTCTTTACTCAACTGAAGCTCCGCTTCCGTTTTCTTTAGGTTCGTAATATCAAGAATGTTAGTGATAAAGAACTGGGGTTCCCCTTCAGAATCGTGCTGTAAATAAGTATTTACAAGCGCCCAGACAATGGAACCGCTTTTATGGAGATACCTTTTTTCAATCCTTGCCGACTGGCTTATTCCCCTGATTAAATTCTCAACCATCTCTTTACTCGCTTCTATATCATCCGGGTGAGTAATTTCCATCCAGTGTAATCTATGCATCTCTTCCTCAGAATAGCCAAGCATGTCACAAAATGCCCTATTCACCTTGAGTTTCCCATCTACACTGGTAATAGATTTCCCGACAGATGAATTCTCGAAAATGAGTTTAAAAACGTTATTGGATTCCCCTGTTGATGGGGTGGTTATCGTATGATTCCAGATATTTTTTTTCACAACATTTTATTTTTAACTAACAAACCGTCAGAAGTTTACTTGTAATATGCTCTAAGATGTATGTGCTTGCGTAGTCCTGTATAAAGATACAAAACATATTGCCAGATTCAATTCTTTTCAAAAATCAGGTCAAAGCCATAATACAACTCTTCAGTTGAATCGAATTCATCTTCACTTGAGACCAGGAATTTGCGATCAGAATTTCACAAGATACCGCCTCTGGAATATCAAATGAACGCCAGAATTGAAACAGTATTTAAAATTTTTATAAAAGTAGCGGGACCGAGAGTAAACAGAGGCTATCTTACAAAACAAAACAAACAATGCTGCAGAAAAAGCATTTGGAATTATTTAGTAATCGGTTTTCCGCAATTCCTGATTGTTCTTTTCATTGTTGGGGGAAGCATTTTGATCAATTCAGCATTGTATGACACGGAACCTGTTTCCAGAGGAGTCGGCGTTAAACCAAAAATTTGATTTGTTTCCGGCGGGCATAAGATCCAAACGTTTCTGGCAGGTAATGCCTGGCCCGTAAGTGAACTGTCCATACCCATACTGATCGAAATTTGCTGCATCGTGGATGCCAACGGATAGATAAATTGGCATAGGAACGGGGATCAGCGTCCTGTCCAATGTGGTGAGAACCTTTGAACCAACCGGTATGTAGTTGGCTCCATCATTTTTTCTGCAACCGTTGCCAAGGAGAACAGATAACAGCAGAATGAACATTGCGATGACCGGGAGGTTGAGCAGTCGTTTCATAGTTATTAAGGTTTAGTTAACAAGTTAGTTGGATTCTATCGCTCGGTAAAGGTATGATAATCGGGTTGATCTCAATTTTTTTTTGTAAACCATCCCGTGATAGTAAAAAGAGTGTGTCAGTGAATGAGAAATGAGATGGTAAAATAGCAAAATGGCGAAACAGTTTTCACCATTTCGCCATTTCACTATTTGTTTCTGGTAGCGGGGACGAGAGTTGAACTCGTGACCTCCGGGTTATGAATCCGACGCTCTAACCATCTGAGCTACCCCGCCAGCAATTTTAAGGGTGCAAAGATAAAATTTTTTTTCATTTTTTTTTTATACTTTTGAATTTTGATGATACGACCATTCTCTCAAAGATCCGAATTTCTCAGGCATACCACCCAACTGTTGGTTGGAACCTCCCTTGCGCAGGGTTTGGTTTTTGTTATTCAACCTGTGTTAAGCAGACTTTTCACTACTTCTGATTACGCTGTATATGGCGTTTTTATCACCCTGCTAAGCTGGTTAGAAATAATATCCACCGGCAGATATGAATTGGCCACAGTGATTCCAAAACATGACCGTGATGCAATAAATCTTGTGGCAGGAACAAGTTTGCTCTCAACGATAATAGCGATTCTCACCTTTGTTGTGGTAATTTTTTTTGGACAAACAATCAGCTCCCTGCTTAAACTTCCTGCACTTTTGCCATATCTGTATTTGCTGCCTTTTACATTGCTAATTTGGTCAATCGCAAAGATGCTGAACAGTTGGTTGGTTCGAAAAGAATCTTTTAAAGCTTCTTCCGTTAACAAAATAGTTCAGAAATGCGGTGAACAAGGAAGTTCCGTCACTTTTGGATTTTTCTCATTTCATGGAGGATTGATCATTGGCGATTTTATCGGTAGAGCAATGATGTTGATAGTCTCTATCCGGCAAAGTATTAACGCCGGCGCCGGCAAATCCATGCTATCGTGGAACGAGTCGCTCGGCATTATGAAACAATTTTATCGCTACCCATTTTATAATACCATCCCTGCCTTGCTTAATACGACAGCAACGCTGCTGCCGGTTTTTTATATGACCTCAAAATACCCTGGCGATCCTGCGGGGAACTTTATCTTTTCAAGGATGGTGCTCATGGCGCCAATCTCTTTTCTCGCTTTTTCAATATCACAGGCACTCCTCCAGAAAGTCGCAAAGAATCGTATTAACAACTTATCCATCAAAACCGAAATATTGTTTCTTCTAAAATATCTTGGGCTGATTGGATTGGGGTTAATCATCATTTTTCTTGCTGCAGGTCCAAGTATTTTTGAATTTGTTTTTGGAAAACGGTGGCTCCTCGCAGGAACATTTTCACAAATCATGGCGATCTCTTATGCAACCCAGTTTCTGGTTTCCCCAATCAGCAGCGCTTTAGCGGCAATGGAGAAAATTAAATTGTATAGCTTGTGGCAGGCAGGCTATTTTTTAGCCATCGGATGCCTCTTCTTTGTCAAAGAAATTCCAGTTAAGGATTTTATCCTGCTCCTCACTTCAATTGAAGTACTGTTTTATCTCGTCTATCTGATACTGATTCTTTGGGTCGTGAGAAAATACGAACATTCAATATCTACTATACCTGGCGACAAACTATGATATCAAAACCTGCAACCGGAAATCATATCAAGGTCTGTCATATTTCAACAGTTCATAATGCCTTTGACGACAGAATCTTCTATAAAATGTGCCGTTCCCTCGCTGCAAACGGCTACGATGTTACGCTGGTTGTTGAACACAATAAAGATGAGTTCACCGATGGGGTTCATATTGTGCCTTTACCTTTTGCCAAAGGCAGAATCCAGCGTTTTTTTATCAACTCCTTCAGGGCATTCGTAAAGGGAATGAAATCAGGCGCCGTATTAATCCATTTTCATGATCCAGAGTTGATTTTAATCGGATTATTATTCAAAATTTGCAGACGAAAAGTAATTTATGATGTTCACGAATTAGTTTATTACCATTTTGATCAAAAGGAATGGCTTATTCCGGTAGTGCGCAGAATTGCAAAAAAAATATATCGGTTTTTTGAAAAACTTGCTGTGTCCTTTTTTGACAAGATTATCCTCGTAGTTGATGACTATTCTTTCCAAGATTATTTTTCAAAGAATTATCTTTCAAT
Organism: Bacteroidota bacterium; assembly: GCA_026391715.1. Taxonomy (GTDB): domain Bacteria; phylum Bacteroidota; class Bacteroidia; order Bacteroidales; family FEN-979; genus CAIVAT01. Next base: position 6,683 of record JAPLDO010000211.1, on the reverse strand, counting down.
GCAGGGAAAATTTACATATATCCGAAATTTCTGCATGATTTCAATGATTGACCAGGTTTTGCTTGCCGATTTTAAATCAGCCGATCGAGTTCTAATCTATGCTGGCGGTTTGTCGAGGATGAGGGGAATCAGAGAGGTAATCCAAGCCATTGATCTGATGAAAAACCCTCCGTGTTTCCTTCTCTTTGGGCAATGGTCTGATGACGATTATCTCGCAACATGCATGCAGGAACCAGGATGGCGGTATGTCAGAGATATGGGATTTCAAAGGCTTGAAGAGGTATATCCGTATATGAAGATAGCCGATTTGGGAATCGCCATTCTATATCCCATGAAAAATTATCTGACCAGTTTACCGGTAAAAGCCTTTGAATATATGGCATGTTCACTGCCCATCCTGATGTCGGATTTCCCATTTTGGCAAAAGACTTTTAATGAAGGGGCCTGGTTTACCGATCCTCAAAATGTATCCGTTATCAGGAACAAACTGGAAGAAATTCTATCAGATAAAAAATCAATGAAAGCCAAAGGCGCTGTAGGACGAAAGATGGTTGAAGAAAAATTCTCATGGGAAGCAGAATCTAAGAGACTTTTAATGTGTTATGACGAAATTTTATCAGGAAAGAAATAAATATGATAGAAGTCAGAGAGATTTTACCCAACGAAATTTCAGCGTATATCCAGTTACAGAATAAATACGGTTCTTTGTTTGCCGATTCTGCCTGGGCTGCATGTTTTGGTTCGGAAGTTCATTTATGCGGAATCTTTAACAATAGCAAAACTCTTATCGGCGGTTTTATTTTTTCGAAAACAAAACTGAAAGGATATCCATTTTACACCAACATCCCCTTTACGCCTTCTATTGCCCTTTTCTATTGTAATCCGGCTGCGAATGTGGCGAACCGGCTCAGCGCCGACAAAGAAATTCTCGACGCAGTGGCAAGGTTTTTCCGTCAGTTCCGGTGGTCGGTGCAACGTTATTGCCTTCCTCCGGAAATCAAGGATATGCAACCGTTTAACTGGAATGGTTTTAAAGTTATCCCTCATCTTACATACATAGTTGATTTACAGAAAAATGAAAATGTATTATATGCCAATTTATCTGCCAAACTTAGAAATAATCTTAAAAAAGCAAAAAGCGACGGCGTGGTATTGAAACAAATTACTGATTACCGGCAATGTGAACCAATGATTTTAAATACTTATGCGCGTCAGGAAATCGGAATTAATTCGGAACATATCAGGAATATTCTTATGAAATATGGTAATCCGGATAATAGTTTTGCGCTTGGCGCTTTCCGGGAAGAAGTGATGATTGCGGTATCATTTTTTCTGCACGATAAGCATACCGCTTATTATATGTTTGGCGGATTTAATAACGAATTAAAGCATGAGGGCGCTGGCGCTTTGTCTGTTTGGGAAGGCATCTGTATTGCCAAATCCAAAGGATTGACTGTGTTTGACTTTGAAGGCTCCATGATTCCAAGAATCGAAAAATATTTCAGAGGATTTGGCGGTGAAATCGTAAACTATTTAACGGTAAACAGAGCGCCGTTTTTCATGGAGATTGTCCTGAAACTCATTAAAAGAGCCGTATTCTGATGCTTTTTACATCTCTCACATTTGTTTTTTTCTTTACTACAGTTTTTATCCTGTATTGGTCGGCATTTAATAACAACCTTGCATTTCAAAATCGTTTTCTTCTATTATGCAGTTATATCTTTTATGGATGGTGGGATTGGCGATTTTTAGTTCTACTGCTTTGCATTTCAGTAGCTAATTACTTGATTGCCATTTTGATTCAGAAAAAGAATAATCACAAACCGCGTAAATTATTGTTTATTACCGGCTTGGTTATCAACATCAGCGTTCTGTTTTTTTTCAAATATTTCAATTTTTTTGTAGATGGTTTTGTTAACCTTACCTCATCTTTGGGGTTTACAGTTAGCCGGTTTACACCGGAAATCATTCTACCTGTGGGAATAAGTTTTTATATTTTCATTTCAATCAGCTACCTCATTGATGTATATCAGCACAAACTTAAAGCGGTAAGCAATATTTATGAAGCGCTATTAACTTTCAGCTTTTTTCCCGTAATTCTTGCGGGACCTATTCAGCGACCAATTTCACTTTTACCGCAAATACAAAACAGGCGCAGTTTCAATTATAAAAATGCCACCGATGGATTACGCCAGGCGCTTTGGGGCTTTTTTATGAAAATGGTTATTGCTGATAATTGTGTTCCCTTTGTAGATGACATATTCGCAAATTTTTCGCATTACCAGGGAAGTACCCTATTGGTGGGTGTTATCCTGTTTACTGTTCAAATTTATGCCGACTTTGCAGGATACTCGAATATTGCAATCGGAATTGGGAAATTACTTGGATTTCAGATTATGCAAAATTTCGCCTTTCCTTATTTCTCAAGAAATATCAAAGAATTCTGGAAGAAATGGAATATTTCTTTAACAACATGGTTCAGAGATTACGTTTTCCTGCCCATTGCATATTACGTTTCCGGGAAAATTAAATCAGACAGATTCCTTCTGATAAAAACCGATTATCTAATTTACATCATCGGCATTTTAATTACCTGGGTCCTGACTGGTTTATGGCATGGCGCAAATTATACATTCATTTTCTGGGGACTTATCCACGGTTTTTTCCTTATCATGTTCCATCTGACGACAAAACCAAGGAAAAGGTTATTAAAAAGATTTAACATGTCGAATAATAACCTCGCATTGATATTCCTCGAATCTCTTTTTACGCTAATGATCATAATGGTTTCCTGGATTTTCTTCAGGGCTGACAATGTGAATCATGCTTTTCAATATATTCTTGAGATATGTTCAATGTCCTTATTTTCAATTCCGATTAGCATACCCAATAATTTAATCATCCTGATCATCTTGTTCTTTGGTATCGAATGGTTGGGACGAAAGCAGGAATATGCCATTGCTTCCCTCGTTGTAAAATGGCCTAAAATTTTTCGATGGGTCTTTTATTACAGTCTCATTTTGTCCATTTTCTATTTTTCAGGAACAGAACAGAAATTCATCTATTTTCAATTTTAACCATTCTCTCTGATGAAAGTGTTTATCAGAAACATATCGCATTTTTTCGGAATTATTTTTATCCCATTGATAATCTTCTCATTATATATTTCCTATGCGAATGGTAAATTAGTATCGGGTTATAAAATTCAATCAAACATTAACACCCTCGTCATTGGCGATTCTCATACTCAAAAAGCCATAAACGATCGTTATTTTCCTAACGCAATTAATTTGTCTCAAAGTAGTGAGTGTTTTATCTATTCATACTCCAAATTACTGGAAATTTTAAAACACAATCCTAATATAAAAACAGTACTGCTCGGTTGCAGTTTCCACTCGTTTTCCTCCTATTATGATGAATTTGTTTTTGGCAAATATGCTGTGGAAACCTCTGCCAGGTATTTTTTTATTATGCCACAAAAAATGAAATTCGAATTTTTTTTACGAAACAATAATATCACCGGACAGTATCTCATGCGAATATTATCAAATGGAATAACAAACCTCGGAGTTCGTTCAGGGCAATATTCATTTCTTGGTAATTACGAAGCCTATCACACCAACGTAAAACTAAGCGCGCAGTCTGTCGGGAAAAGAGTTAATACACATTTTTTTCAGCATGGAAAAATGGATGAGTTTTCATCATTAAATGTTTTTTATTTGACAAAAGTTGCTGAATTGTGCAAGGAAAGAAAAATCAACCTTATCCTTCTCAACACGCCAATGCATAAATATTACATTGAAAATGTCCCGGATAAATTCAAAGACAAATTTTATTCTCTGATTAAAAGTAAAAAACTGAATTTAATTGAATTTGAGAAATTGAAATTAGACGATAGGTGTTTTTTGCCAGATGGGGATCATGTAAACGAAGAAGGGGCGAGACTCACGACTCTTTTTTTAGTGAATGTTTTGAAACCAGCAAACTCGGCTAAGATGGAAGGAGTATTTGAATGAAAGTAATTGTATCTCATGATGTAGATCACCTCACTTTCTGGGAGCATAGCAAGGATCTTATAATCCCTAAGTTTTTTATACGAAATGCCATAGAATGTCTTCATAGACACATTCAATTCAGTGAAACTCTCAAAAGGTCAGGAGTTATCTTCAGCAACCGATGGCACCGGCTGCCGGAATTAATGGGTTTTGATATAGAAAAAAAAATACCTTCCACCTTTTTTTTCGGCGTCAACAATGGATGCAATCTTGCTTATTCCCTTCGCAATGCAGAAACCTGGATTCGCTATGCGATAGAAAAAGGATTCGATGTTGGCGTACACGGAATTGGATACCAGAATTTCGAGGAAATTCAAAAGGAGTTTACAACTTTTAAAAGTATTTCTGGAAAATCGCAATTCGGTATCCGTATGCATTACCTGCGACAAAATGATGAAACGATAAACCATCTCAGCAGTACCGGCTATCTCTTCGATAGTACCGTTCGCTCGACTTCAAACACTATATTGCCGTATAAGGCAGGAGAAATGTGGGAATTCCCTTTGCATATTATGGATGGCGATATAATTGAATTTGGTAAACGATATGGAAACAAATCGCTTAAAGAGGCGCAGGCATTAACAACCGCTTTGATTGATAAAATCTTTGAAAAGCAAACTGAGTATCTTACCATTTTATTTCACGACCGCTATTTTGATGATAGCTTTTCTATTTGGCGCGATTGGTATATTTGGGTCGTTGAATATTTGAAATCATCCGAATTTGAGTTTATTGGATATCCTCAAGCCGTAAAAGAGTTGAATAACAGAAACTCTACGCTATCCAGATAGTTTTGATGTTGACAAACTCCTTTATCCCATAAGACGCCAGCTCCCGCCCGTAACCAGATTTTTTAATGCCGCCGAACGGAAGTCTCGGATCAGATTTTGTCATGCCATTCACAAACATGGCGCCGGTTTCAACTTTCCGGGCAATCCGTTCACCCCTCAAAAGATCGCGGGTCCAAACACAACCGCCCAGTCCGAAATCAGAATCATTGGCAACTTCAATTGCTTCCTGCTCATTAGAAACGGCAATGATTGAAACAACCGGACCAAATGTTTCCTCTGAATAAACCGGCATGCCCTTTTTAACATCTGAAAGAATTGTTGGCTGAAAATAGCTCCCCAACCGGTTAATTCGTTTGCCGCCGGTTACCAGACGCGCCCCGGCATGAATGGAAGCGGTTACCTGTTTTTCAATTTCATCAACCAAATCAGGGCGAGCAAGTGGACTTACCTGCGTTTTCGAATCCAAAGGGTCTCCGATAAGCAAAGATTCAAAAGCAGTTTTCATGGCAGTTTCAAATTGCGGCAACACATTTTTCATCACAATGAATCGTTTGGCAGCAATACAACTCTGTCCCTGATTGATCATGCGTGAAATAACCGCAGCCTTTACAGCGGCATTTAGATCGGCGTCGTCAAGAACCCTAACAGGATCAGTTCCACCGAGCTCGAGAACGGTTTTTTTGATGCGTTTTCCCGCAAATGAAGCCACATCACTACCGGCTGCTTCACTGCCCGTAAGGGTTGCAGCGGCTATAAAAGGATTGTCCAGAACTGCTTTTACCGAGCCAGACGGAATTAGCAGGGTCCGGAATAAATTTGGCGTGAAACCTGCTTCCCTGAAAATTTCTTCAATGGCAAGCGCGCAGCCGGGCACATTTGAGGCATGTTTAAGCGCCGCAGCATTGCCTGCCATCAGGGCTGGCGCAGCAAAACGAAAAACCTGCCAAAAAGGAAAATTCCAGGGCATAACGGCAAGAACAACACCAACCGGCTGAAAGGTCACAAAACTTCGGCTCGCATCGGTTTGAATCACCTCGTCTTTCAGCATTTCTTCTGCATGTTCAGCATAAAAATCGCAAACCCATGCGCATTTTTCAATCTCTGTCGCCGATTCCCGCAACAATTTGCCCATCTCGATTGTCATCAACCGGGCGTAATGATCCTTTTTCTCCCGGAGAATCTGCGATGTTTTTCGCAGATACAATGCCCTGTGTGAAAATGGAGTTTCTTTCCAATCAAGCCAGGCTGAATGAACCTCCTGAATTATCTGCCGTGCCTCAATATCCGAATGTTCTGCATATTCGCAAACCAATTCACCTGTAGCTGGATTTATACTTTTCATAGTTCTATTGTTCTATTGTTCTACAGAGACGCTATGCATTGCGTCTTTACAATTGTTCTATTGTTATATTAATAAGCTTCTCCCTCAAATAATAGCCTGTATATGAATTATCATCCTTCACAAGTTCCTCCGGCGTTCCTTCAAAAACAACATACCCGCCTTCATTTCCGCCTTCTTTTCCAAGGTCAATCACCCAATCGGCACATTTGATCACTTCGGGGTTATGTTCAATAACGACGATGCTGTGACCGTTGCTGATCAACGATTCGAAAGATATCAGAAGTTTTTTTATATCATGGACATGAAGCCCGGTTGTTGGTTCATCAAATATAAAAAGAGTTGGTTTTTCACTGGTTCATTTAGTCAGAAAAAAGGCAAGTTTGATGCGTTGTGCCTCACCGCCCGACAAGGTGCTTGAAGATTGGCCAAGTCGAAGGTAACCAAGACCTACGTCCTGAAGTGGTTTTAATCTGGCCAGGATATGTTTTTCATGAG
>JAPLDO010000105.1 GCA_026391715.1 Bacteroidota bacterium | reverse complement strand
TTTGGTTTTCAATTTGAACCATAAGAATTTGCTCATCCCCAAGCACTTCGACGAGTTTGAAGGCTCTCCTTATCTGGTTTTGCCCTATTGCAGGCAAGGCTCGGTATTTTGCAAAATCGGGGAGGTGAGCGAACAGGAACTTGCCCGCTTTATGCAGCAGGCATCTTCAGCCCTGAATTATCTGCATAACCAGGATCCGCCAATCATTCATCAGGATATCAAGCCCGATAATTTTTTGATTGATGGCAATGGAAACTACCTTCTTGCCGATTTCGGCATCAGCAGCAAAATCCGCCGCACCCTGACCAAAAGCATGGGTGCGCAAGCCTCAACCGGCACGCTGGCATACATGCCGCCTGAAAAGTTTTCGGCTGATAAGCAGATCATCAAAGCCGGGGATATCTTTTCGCTTGGGGTGGCCATGTATGAGTTGCTTACGGGTGATCTGCCTTTTGGCGATCATGGCGGCATGGTTATGCTGACAGGCGCACAGGTCCCCAACCTTCCTCCATCCTTTAATCCGGAACTGAGCACGTTGCTGAAACACTGCATGTCCAAAGAACCCTGGGAACGGCCAACGGCAGGGCAATTGGAGGATGTGGCTGGTAAATTCATGCAAACCGGGAAGTGGATGGCAGTTGGGAAGGATGTACACAATCCTGCGCCGGAAATGCAAAAAGAACTTGAGCAACCCCGTGAAGGCATGAAAACAGAACCTATTCCGCAACGGCAACCAAAACCTCAAACTGAATTAAAATTTGAACCTGAGCCTGTAAATAAGCGAAACCATACTCCATGGATCATTGCAGCAGTTTTAGTGGCAGTGGGGATTGTGGTAGCCATCTTTTGGACAAAAGGTCCTTCATCTGAACAGTTAGCTGAGCGAGTCAGGCAAAGTAGTATCAGAATAGCTGATAGTATTGCTCAAGTTGCTGCAAAGGAGCAGAGAATCAACGACAGTATTTCATTGGTTCAACGATTATCTAACGATCAAAATCAAAAAGCCGGAAAAGAAGCAAATACTGATGATAAAGCCCCAAATAATGTAAAGCAGAAAATGAAAAATAAAGCCCTTAAAATAGGAGACACTTATTCGGGCGGGATAATTTTCTATTTGGATAAAACCGGGAAGCATGGAAAAGTGTTTGCTGCTAAATTTGACCCTAAAGATGTAACTTGGGATGATGCGAAATCAATCTGCAGTAATTTGAATTTAAATGGTTATAACGATTGGTATCTGCCTTCTAAAGAAGAAATTTATGAAGTCCATCTACATGTATCTTTGCCTAATTTCGGTAATAATTTATTCAACACGAGATATTGGACTTCCACAGAGAAAAGCCCTAATACTGCATACTTCTCAGAACACGCGGATGATGATGGTAATTATCACTTTCGTTCATCTCAGAAATACAACTCTACTGCCTCTGCGCTTCCTATACGTGCTTTTTAGTTTTTTATTTAGAAAAACACAAAATATGCCCCCCCTTCAAATCAACCACAAATTCGCCAACCGCTACCTCCTTAAAAAGCTCATCGGCGTGGGCGGCTACAGCCAGGTTTGGCTGGCCGAAGATACCAAAGCCGGGAACATGGAGGTAGCCATAAAAATCTACGCCCCTGAAAAGGGCCTCGATAATGATGGCATTGAAACCTTCGGAAAAGAATTTACCCTTGTATTCAACCTCAATCATGCGCATCTGCTCAAGCCTATGCACTACGATGTGAGCGAGGGCTCGCCATCTCTCGTCATGCAGTATTGTCCGAATGGATCCATGCTTAAGAGAATTGGGGAGGTTTCTGAGAAGGAACTTGCCCGTTTCATGCACCAGGCAGCCTCGGCCCTCAACTACCTGCACAACCAGGATCCGCCCATCATCCATCAGGACATCAAACCCGATAATTTCCTGATTGATGGCAATGGAAATTACCTGCTGGCAGATTTCGGCATCAGCAGCAAAATCCGCCGCACCCTGACCAAAAGCATGGGTTCACAAGTCTCAACTGGCACATTGGCATATATGCCACCAGAAAAGTTTTCGGCCGACAAGCAGATCATCAAAGCCGGGGATATATTTTCGTTGGGAGTTACAATGTATGAGTTGCTTACGGGGGATTTGCCTTTCGGCGATCATGGCGGCATGGTTATGCTGACCGGCGCCCAGGTCCCCAACCTTCCTCCATCCTTTAATCCGGAACTGAACACGTTGCTGAAACATTGCATGGCCAAAGAACCCTGGGAACGGCCAACGGCAGGACAATTGGAAATGGCAGCAGCCAGTTTTCTGCAGTCCGGTCGCTGGCAGGTTTCGGTAAACAAACCACCGAAGGAAAGTCCAGATGATAAAAAAGAATCTCAACATTCCAATAATGGACGAAAAACTCAGCCTTTTCATAAACAGGATGACCTTCATGTCATTTCTTCAAGCCGGGAAAACCAAACCCCCGAAACCAAACCCCCGAAAAAGAAACTGCCAACAATCTCGATAATAATAGCGGCCATATCCCTGGTGGTTATAGCGGTGATCTTTTTCCTGAGAAATACGGGGGTTGATAAACAAAACGAAAACTTAAGAATAGCTGATAGTCTTGCCGCGGTAATAAAAATGCAAAATCAGATCAATGATTCACTTAAACAAGCAATAAAACTGGCTGGAGATAAGGAAGGACAAGCTTCGGTGATTAAAAATACCGGGGTGTCGCAAAAGAAGCTTCAAATTGGAGATGTTTATGCCGGTGGGATCATTTTCTATCTGGACCCTTCCGGAAATCATGGATTAGTGTGTACCCCACAAGACCTAGATTGCCCTGAAGAAGAAGCCGAAGCATGTATTAAAAAGCTGAATTATCATGGATACAATGACTGGTTTTTACCTTCAACGCATCAATTTGAACTGATATATAATAATTTGTATAAAAATAACCGAGGCCACTTCGAAGATGATGAAAGTGATAATTATATTAACCAAACCAGCAGCGAACCCTTTGTTTTCAGCATAGGCAATACCCGGTCAAATGGTTCCAGATCAGGAAGGATTCATATCCATATTCGGGCAGTACGAGAATTTTAATAATTTTCATTAAAGAGTAACCATTTTGCGGTTCTTAGTTATGTTTGTTTGTATAATAGCATTAACCACATGTCATTTCTGAACGAAAAAGAAATATTTGCCAACCGCTACCTCCTTAAAAAGCTCATCGGTGTGGGCGGCTACAGCCAGGTGTGGCTGGCAACAGATTCAAAGGCCGGAAACATGGAAGTAGCCATTAAAATCTACGCTCCCGAAAAAGGTCTCGACAGTGATGGCATTGAAACATTTGGCAAGGAGTTCACCCTGGTGTTCAACCTTAACCATGCGCATTTGCTTCGGCCGATGCACTACGATGTAAGTAACGGCTCTCCTTACCTCGTCATGCAGTATTGCCCGAATGGCTCCCTTTTTAGGCGAATCGGGGAATTTTCCGAGAAAGAACTTGCCCGCTTCATGCTGCAATCTGCCTCGGCCCTCAACTATCTGCACAGCCATGATCCGCCCATCATCCATCAGGACATCAAGCCTGATAATTTCCTGATTGATGGCAGTGGAAACTACCTTCTTGCCGATTTCGGCATCAGCAGCAAAATACGCCGGACCCTGACCAAAAGCATGGGTTCACAAGCCTCCAGAGGTACATTGGCCTACATGCCGCCAGAAAAGTTTTCGGTCGACAAACAGATCATCAAAGCCGGGGATATCTTTTCACTGGGAGTTACGATGTTCGAGTTGCTAACCGGCGATTTACCTTTTGGCGACAATGGCGAACTGACCTTGAAAGCCGGCGCCGAAGTTCCCAATTTGCCCGGAAATTTCAGTCCGGAGCTAAACCGGTTATTAAGAAACTGCATGTCCAAAGAACCCTGGGAAAGACCAACGGCTGAGCAATTGGAAATATCCTGAAGATGCTAAGAATTTGGGTATTCAGGGCTTTGAAGAATAAATATTTCTGATTCAACATTTTACTTTACTATAGTCATTAATGTCGTAAATTTATCATTCTTTCTGGCAAGACATGAAAATATCCTTTTGTAATCCAAATTAATACTTTCTTCCATGAAAAAATTATTCTTTTTTATCGCATTGCTTTTCTTCAGCAATAGTTTACTGTTTTCCCAGGTTGCCATTAATGCTGACAACAGCGCTCCCGATCCTTCGGCTGGATTAGATGTGAATTTTAATAACAAAGGATTACTTCCCCCACGTGTTGCACTTACAGCAATTAATTCTGCCTTGCCTGTAACGGCTCCTGCAGTTGGACTGCTTGTGTATAATACCGCTTTTGCAGGCGTCCCGCCAAATGATGTAATGGCTGGATACTATTATTGGAATGGCACAAAATGGATTCCAATTTTCCCTCCTCAAGGTACAAACGTTGGAGATATGCAATATTGGAACGGTGTGCAATGGGTCAAAGTGCCTGTTGGCACGAACGGACAATTTCTTAAATTGATAAATGGCGTACCTGCCTGGGGAGAGTTAACATCTATATGCGGTATGACGATGACAATTAACCATATTGCCGGAACCGTGGCTCCGGCAACTAAAACCGTTACTTATGCCACTGTAAACGAAATCCCCGGTGAACTTACAAAATGCTGGATTACCAGCAACCTTGGCTCCGAACATCAGGCCACAGCCATGAGCGACGCTACCGAAGCTTCTGCTGGCTGGTACTGGCAGTTTAACAGCAAACAAGGATATATGCATGATGGTACAAATAGAACCCCCAATACTACCTGGATAGACAATATTAATGAAGACCTTGACTGGCAGGCTGTCAATGATCCATGTACACTTGAAATTGGCAGTGGCTGGCGTATTCCAACCTCTACCGAATGGTTTAATGTTGATGATATCGGAAACTGGTCCGATTGGAACGGACCATGGAATTCTGCGTTAAAACTACATGCTGCCGGATACCTCTACGGCAGCAATGGTTCGTTGACTGGCCGGGGTTCAAACGGCACATACTGGAGTAGTAAGCAAGACGATGCCACTTACGGCTGGTACCTGGACTTCTACTATAGCGGCAGCAATATGAACAGCAATTACAAGGCGTTCGGCTTCACTATCCGTTGCCTCAGAGACTTCTAACACCGCGTAGCAGCCAATTTTTCCAATGAACAATAGTATTGTATTACGATTTACCGGTGTTATTAATTTATCCACTCAGTTTGATAAAGAACCAAAAAAACCTTCCAGGTCATAAATACCTGAAAGGTTTAAAAGAAAAATACAAAACATGCCTACCCTTCAAATCAACGACAAATTCGCCAACCGCTACCTCCTTAAAAAGCTCATCGGCGTTGGCGGCTACAGCCAGGTGTGGCTCGCAGAAGATACCAAAGCCGGCAACCTCGAAGTTGCGTTGAAAATATTTGCCCCCGAAAAGGGGCTGGACAGCAAAGGACTG
>JAPLDO010000112.1 GCA_026391715.1 Bacteroidota bacterium | reverse complement strand
ACTGACCCCACCCCCCAACCCCCTCCCCAAAAAAGGGATAACTGACCCCACCCCCCAACCCCCTCCCCAAAAAGGGGAGGGGGAGATCGTGCTAATAATATTGTTCCAAATTCTTGTGCTTTCTCCTGTCAATTCTATACTTGCATAATGAACCGACACTATTCCTACGCCCCCTCCCCCTCCCTTTTTTGGGGAGGGGGCAGGGGGGTGGGGTCATTTTGGCAGGGGGTCAGGTCGTGGGGGCTTTCCAGAAAAAACTTATTAACACCCACTTCACTTTTTCGATTTTTTCCGATTAACATAAAAAATGGCTTACCACACCAACCCAAGGCTTGCTTACCCGATATTTTATGGGGCTGCCCCAGAAATGCTGAGATTGGCAAGGGAAAATAGGAAACAGATGACCCCGGCAGAAAGAAAACTCTGGGAGCATTTGAAAGAGAAAAGACTGATGGGCATGAAGTTTCGGCGGCAGCATCCGGTCTCCCTTTTTATCGCCGATTTTTACTGCCACCAGGCTAAGCTCATTATTGAAATTGATGGTGGTTATCATGATGATCAGGAGCAGCGCGAATTGGATGAGGGAAGGGAAAAAGAATTGGAAGATTTGGGATTGAATGTAATCAGATTCAGGAATGAGGAGGTAGAGAGGGATGTTTTTGGCGTAGTGGAAAGGATTAAGAGGGTTTTGCAGGAGACACAAGCCTAAATCTACTTTGTGACACAATCATAATGACCCTACCCCCCTGCCCCCTCCCCAAAAAAGGGAGGGGGAGATCGTGCTAATAATATTGTTCCAAATTCTTGTGCTTTCTCCTGTCAATTCTATACTTGCACAATGAACCGACACTATTCCTACGCCCCCTCCCCCTCCCTTGTTGGGGAGGGGGGCAGGGGGGTGGGGTCATTTTTGGGGAGGGGGGCACGGGGCGCGTGATGATTGCAGCAATGTGGCAAAAAAATGACTTTTCGGAGTGAGTTAGCGGTTTAATCCAGAAAATTCTGATTGACGTAATTTTGAAACTTCAATTTGTACTGTTCGCTAACGGGAATATAAATAGACCCGTCAAAAACGACTCTGTTCCTTTCGATCACGGAAATCTTTGAAAGATTAATGATGAATGACCTGTGGACTCTCATAAACCGATCGTCGGGCAACTGTTCTTCAATTGACTTCATGCTCAACTGAGTCATCACCGGTTTGGAACTGACGAGATGAATCCTGATATATTCACTCATCGCCTCAATGTACTTGATGTCGTCAAAGTTAATCCTGAGGATTTTATAATCTGATTTTATAAAGAGAAAATCCTTGTTACTCCTCACCTCCGCCGGTTTCCGGGATTGCGCGTCGAACCATGATTTTACTTTGTTTGCCGACTTTAAAAAATCGCCATAGTCAATAGGTTTTAGCAGGTAATCAATTGCATCGGCTCTGAACCCTTCCAATGCGTGTTCGCTGTAAGCCGTGACAAAAACAATTTTGGGAGGATTTTCAAGGGTTTTCACGAATTCCATTCCCGAAAGATCCGGCATATTGATATCAACAAACATGAGGTCAACCGAAGTTTCCTCAAGTAATTCGATGGCTTGGAAGGCGCCATCGCAAAGTCCTGCCAATTCGAGAAACGGCGTTTTTTTTATATACCCGCCAATCTGTTGTAAGGCTAAAGGCTCGTCGTCAATCGCGATGCATCTGATCATAACGGTATGGATAAGTTAACTGTGAATACATATTCATTATCAATAATATCAAGATGGTACTTATCGCCATAGAGCAAAGCCAATCTTTTCCTTGTATTTTCAATGCCGATGCCTGAAAATTCATTCATCTGGCTTTTCTCGGTTTTACTGTTTTTTACTGTAAACAAAAGCCTTTCTTTCCCCGGAATCAGATCAATTGTTACAAACGATTCATTTTTATAGCTGACGCCATGTTTAAAGGCATTTTCAATAAATGATGTGAAAAGGAACGGAGGAATGGCGGCGTCAGGGATTACGCCAGGAAGATTAAGACTTATCCTGACTTTCTCAGTGAACCTGAGTTTCATCAGATTAACATAGCTTTCAAGAAACTCGATCTCCTTTTTCAGCGTTGTTTTCTCGGTTTCTGTTTCGTACAAAAGATAACGCATCATCTTCGAAAGTTTGATTATTGCCTTTTTGGCTTCTTCGGTATTCGAATCCACGAGGGAATGGATATTATTCAATGTATTCATGAAAAAATGCGGACTAACCTGCGTTTTCAGCAAAGCAAGCTGGTTTGATACATTCTCTCTTTCAAGTTTTACCTTTTCATTTTCAACATCTATCCAGCGAAGTCCTGATCGTAAACCAGTATCAAATCCCACGACAAGGAAAGAAAATATTAAAAAATTGGCAAATGGGGGCACAGGTCTTGGCTGACGCTGTCCTTGCTGACGTTGCCCCTGGGGACGTTGCCTTTGGGGACGTTGACCTTGCTGACGTTGCCCAGGCTGAGGAGGACGGGAATCATCTCTGCCGGGAGGAGAATCCTGTGGCGGACCAATCTTTTTATCTGCCCCCATTTCCTTCTGAGGCGGCGCAATTTTACTATTATCATCATAAATATGAGAACCCAGCGCGAGGATAATAATAATCCCCAGCAATAAAAAAATGTAAAATTTTATTTTCCCTTTAAACAAAAACTTTGGAACCAGCACAAACCGGTTAATCAGGAACAGGAGCGACAACGGAACAAGAATTTCAAGCTGGTTCGCCACACTGCGCCAAATAGGATTATTATTGTCTTCCCTGAACAAAATTGGAGTAAGCAAAAGTACGAGCCAGACAAAACTTATCAGGGCTACCTCCGTGTATTTTATTTGATTTTTCCGGATGTTCATTATGATTTTGTTGGCTTTCCCGGACGGGAAACCTTTTCCAGTTCCTGGTATTTCACAAATTGCTCCTTCGATAAAGTAGAGGTCAGCGCCAGTGGTTTGATGACTTTTTCCTGAAGCGTTTTCAGCCTCTCTTCGGTTGACCCGTGGTTAGATTTTTCCTGATTATCAGAATTTTTTGGCGGATCAAGAGTTTTTAATTTTTCCGGATCAAATCCCGCCGCAATAATAGCGTCACTGGTTTCCGGTCCCGCATGAATCCCGGCATCCCTGAGCTTTTCATGAATTGCCTTGGCGTCTGCCGCCGTTAACTATGAAGCAGTGTATTTCGATAAAATAGTTTTAATTGTCGCAGTTTGAGCTGGGGTCAGTGTCTGGGTCTAATCATGAGGTTGTTGTGCGGGGTTTTGCTTGTTTTGGCAAAAACATATCTCCTAAGTGAGAAGAGTAAGAATAACAATAAGGATAACGCCTGAAACTTTTTTTTCTGCAAAATGGATTTTCATAATCGGGTTTTTAGTAATGTTTGTTGCTTATCTGCTTTTAACTGGTAATTCAGGGTAATTATGTTTCATATTCTTCCGTTTTTTTCACTTGGCTGTAAGTAATTGAAGCAAATGTAAAACCGAATCAACAGACGCTCAATAAAAATCAATGAACCGGGGCTTTAGGCGCACAGATACAGGAATTTTATCAGCGGGACAGGATTACTTTTTTATTCGCCTCAAAGGAATTACTCCGTATGTTCAGGAAATAAATCCCATTCTGGATACTACCCACATCAATAGTATTTGATTGTGTTTGCAGAAGGATCTGCCCCATGGCGTTAATCAAACTGATTTGAACAGGTTTTATGCCTTCGGGTAATTCAACAATGATTTTATCATTTGCCGGATTGGGATAAACATTAACCGCAGGAGTTTCATCATGGCTGACGACTCCCTGCGTTGCAGTGCCCTCAACTGTGTCGGAAACATAAGCGCCGGCATTTGCAAGCATCCCGAGTGTGTAGGTTGAATCGCTCGACATTGGTACTTCCTGATAAACAACGCCATCAAGAACCTCATGAGCGAACAGATGGTCGTGACCCTGGAAGAAAATATTTACGCCGTTATCAACAAACAACTGATGAATAGGCTTTGCCCAACCCGGACGTTTTGTACTGAATCCCCATGTAACGCCATCGGCTTCATATCCGCCCCATTCAAAATAATTTGCCGTTGTAATACCTCCTCGTCCCTCGCCCCGCGTATGATGGGCAAATACAAATTTGTATTTTTCGGCGCTGTTTTCAAGCGTATTTTTCAGCCAGGTATATTGGGGCAAGCCCAGCGACCAGTCCCAGTTTTTAGGCTTTGCAGAGGTATCGCACTGATCGCGGTACATATCGAGGACGACAAACAGCGCATCTCCCCATTTCCATGAGTAGTAATTTTCGGGTTGACCCATACCGTAAGGTTCAATGTCGGGGTTGCCGCTGTAAAAAGTGTTTGGAAAAGGATTCGGATAATAAAACTTCCGCCAGAGGGTTGCATAGATTGCGATGTTATTGGGCGGATTCTGCGGTAAATAGTAATCTTTTTCCCCTTCATGATTTCCAAGGCAAATAAACAATGGTACAGAATGACAGATTTTTCCAAGGTATTGCCGGTAATCCTTGTGCAAGGCGTCCATTTCCTCAGAAGTAACGGTTGCGGCTTGATGGTCGTCGCCGAAAATATCACCCAGTGAAAACATGAAGTCGGGATTGTCTTTTGCCTGATTTACCAGCGCAATCTGATAAATACTGCGAACGCCCTTTTTATCGTACAAATGTTCATCGGACTCGATGGTAAAGGTGAAGCTGCTTTCGGGCGCCCGTTGCGTATGAAACGTATGTTCAGCGCCGGCGTCAAATAACGCGGTTGATCCACTTAACCGGTACCTTGTTCTGTAATAATATTTTGTGTTCGCCGATAAGCCAGTAAAGTCCACTTCAAGGGCAGTGTCCTTTGCAGCGATAAAAATGGCGGTGGAAAAGTTATATACTCCGGGGGTTATGCCATATTCCCAGAAAACCTCTGTTTTTTTATCTGATAAAATACTAATTGTAACGGATGACTCCGTTGGTCTTCCTAAAATTTCAGTGTAAGTTTGGGCAAATAACGAACTGCAAAAAAGGCAAGAAACTGAGAGTAACGCCGTAATCTTTACGAATCGCATGGGCAAAGATTTTTTGTGATTGGATTTTTCAGAAATAATACACAAAATTGATCTGTTACCCTGATATTAAAATCATTTCATCCCTTCGCCGTATCATTCAGGAACAAGCTAATGGTTCGGGTTTGTCCGAAATTCGCCTGGGAAACCAACATTATGTCGATTTTGGTCAATCAATATTTCGTATTTTTGTGTTATTGTAATTCTATCATTGTTTTAGTATTCTCTTATTTCAATATGATGAAAAAGAACAACAATCAAAAAATCCACCTTCCGATACTGATTGAGCAGGATGAAGATGATTTTTACATTGTCAGTTGTCCGATATTCAAAGGATGCCATTCTTTTGGAAAAACGATTGATGAGGCATTGGATAATATCAGGGAGGTTATTGATATTTGCATTGAAGAGGAAGGGGAGAATGGATTGACTGGTATAAATAGGTTTGTGGGATTCAGAGAAATTGAAGTGTTTGTTGGCGCTTCAGCCCATTGATTGAAAAATATGTCGCAGTTACCAGTTATATCCGGTAAAGAACTTGTAAAAGTTTTACAGAAATCGGGATTTGTTGTTGTTCTTATCAAAGGGTCCCATTATCGGTTAAAACATCCAGATGGAAGGCTGACAACAGTTCCGGTTCATGGAAACGAAGATATTCCCAAAGGACTTCTGAGGACAATAATCCGGGAAGACCTCGAAATGGAATTGGACGAATTTATTGATACGTTGAAATAGCAGAAAACGAATCAGTTCCTTTCGGCTTTAGCCCAAAATTGTTCATTTCCTGAAAAATTTCTTTTATTCACCCTTAAATTTTACCCTATGAAAAAACGATTACTGTTATTAGTTACCACGTGAATTAGCAGGAGAAAGCAAAGTTAGTCCCTCCCTTTTTGGGGAGGGATTTAGGGTGGGGGCATGAATTAGCCGGAGAAGGCATTAGTTAGTCCCTCCCTTTTTGGGGAGGGATTTAGGGTGGGGGCGTGAATTAGCAGGAGAAACCAAAGTTAGTCCCTCCCTTTTTGGGGAGGGATTTAGGGTGGGGCGTGAATTAGCCGGAGAAAACATAGTATTCGTGTTATTATGCAAAATTTTCAATAGATGTTGGTAAACAACGGGATAAGCATCTATTTTTTATTAACCAGTTCCGCCTTCCCAAAGCCAAGTTTTTCCAATGGTAACAGTTGTGTTTTTGCATCGCCGGCAATAACATAGTACATGCGGTTAGGGTCAATATATTTTTTAGCGAGCGATTTCAACTGGTCGAGAGTCATGCTTTGGATTATATTCTGTTCTCCTCTGATATAATCAACGGGTAAACCGTACATGCTGATTTCACTGAGCATTCCGATTTTTGCGCCGAGGGTTTCAAACTGGCGGGCATAACCTTTTATCAGCGAATTTTTTGTGAAATCAAGGTCTTCCAACTTAATTTCACTGTTGTAACGCGACATAAGATCTTTAAAAATTTCAGCCGATTCCAATGTTGCCGATGACCGTACACTTGCGCTGGCGGTGAAAGTTCCTGGTATATAACTGCCGGAAAATCCGGTGCGGGCGCCATAAGTAAAGCCTTTCTCTTCGCGCAAAACCAGGTTCACATTGCCATTGAAAGAGCCTCCAAGTTTATAGTTCATAATAGTTGCCGGGAAGTAGTCTTTATCCATTCGCGCCATTCCAAGGCAACCAATGTTGATAACAGATTGCTTTGCGCCCGGAACATCTACAAAATAGATTTTCGACGATTGTAATGGCGCCGGAAGGGCATAGTTTGGGAATTTAACCTCTTTCGATTTCCATTCGTTCGATAATTGTTTCAGCGAAGCGATAACCTTTTCCTTATCAACGCTTCCGGAGATAAGGAATGATGAGACTGAGGGCGAAAAATTCCGGGCATAATAGGTTTTCAAATCCTCGATGGTAATTGATGCTACCGACTCCTCCGTTCCCTGACGGTCGAACGAAAATATATGACCTTTTCCATAAACCAGTTCATTGAACTCATTCCTCGCCAAGGTATTCGGATTGGCTTTCTGACGTTTCAATGAATTGATAATACGTGTTTTAATCATTTCAAATTCCTGTTCGTCCCATCTTGGTTCCAGTAAAATTTCTTTAACAAGCGAAAAAATCTCGCCGTAATTTCTTGTCAGGGCATTAGCCGACAACTCAATTGAATTGTTTGAAGCATACAGATTTATCGAACCTCCTAAATTATCTATTGCTTCTTCAAGCTCCAGCGGAGTTTTATTTTTTGTGCCTTCCATCATAAGCTCGCAAACGAGGTTGGCTACGCCGGGTTTATCAAGAGGATCAAGAAAATGACCGCCTTTCATTTCTATTGAGAATTCCATCATAGGAAGTTCATTTTGTTCGATACCAAATACCTGTAATCCATCCGGCATTTTATCGCTCCAAACCCAGGGCAGGTTCAGCGCCGGGTCGGGACCATCGGCAGGAGTTATCGAGCGATCAAACTTTGCCGGCGTTTTGACGATTGGATCTTCATCCGTTTTCTTGATTTCCACCTGTGCGGCGTCGGCAATAGTCTCTTCTTTGACCGCAGCTTTTTCAGACCCAGAAACCATCAGATTCAGTTGCCCCTTTGGCACGAAACTGGTGACAAGGCATGGCTTATTTTTAATGTATTTATCATAAACATAAAGAATATCGGCTTTGGTGACAGCTTTCAGGTTATCAATATCATTTTTGTAAAATCCCGGGTCTCCCCTATCCTCATTATAGGACGCCAGTTGGAATGATTTCCCCAGAATACTACTGATACCATTGTAAAAATCGGTTTCAAGACTGGCTTTAATCCGCTCAACATCTGCATCGGTAAATCCATCCTTTTCAAACATTGTAAAAGCGTCAAACACTCCCTTTTCAATATCATTAAGGTTTACGCCTTCATTAGCGGTTGCCCCGACAGTAAAAGTTCCGGCAATTTCGAGGGAGGAATTGTAGGCATACTGATTAGAGGATAGCTTACGTTCTTTTTCAAGAATCTTGTAAAGTGGCGCTTTTTTACCGCGGGAGAGTAATTGACCGAGATAAGATAATGCGTAGGAATCATGATTGTAGTCTTCAACCGTTGTCCAGGTCATCCTGATCTGGGCGGCTTTAGCGAAATTGTCTTCATGATAAACTTTTTTGGTTTTTTCGAGTTTTACCGGGATTGGCTTAGGATCTGATTGGTTCTTTCCCGGTTTAATCTCGCCAAAATATTTTGCAATCAACGCTTTTGCTGTTGGCACATCAAAATCGCCTGCCAGCACGAGAGTGGCATTATTTGGAACATAGAATTGTTCGTGAAAGGCTTTCACATTCTCAACCGTGGCATTTTTCAGGTCTTCCATTTCGCCAATTACCGTCCAGCTATAAGGATGTCCCTTGGGATAGAGATTGGTGGCGATCACCCAACTTGTAAATCCATAAGGCTGATTATCATACGACTGTCGTTTTTCATTCTGGACAACATTTTGCTGGATATTAAAGGCATTTTCCGTTACTGTATTGATCATGTACCCCATCCTGTCCGATTCCATCCAGAGAATTTTTTCGAGCGCATTTCTCGGAACCACTTCATAGTATGTTGTGGCGTCATTGTTTGTGCCGCCATTCAGGGTTCCGCCGGAATTTTGAATGATTTTGAAAAACTGATCTTCCCCAACATTTTCTGATTTCTGGAACATCATGTGTTCAAAAAGATGGGCAAAGCCGGTCCTGCCTTCAACCTCGCGGTTTGAACCAACATGAAAACGGATGGCAAGCGCAACTATGGGATCGGATCGGTCAACATGTAAAATAACATCCAAACCGTTGGGCAGAGTGTATTTTTCAAAATCAATTTTTAATTCAGCTTTTTCCTGACAGTTCACAGTGTTAAACAATATGCTGAAAAGGAACAGCATGGCGAAGATCTTTTTCATGACGATAAAATTTTAGTTATTAGAAAAACGCGGTAAAGCTACAATATTTTATTGACTGATAACTTATTCACAATGCAACTTTACCGGTCTCATTGGAGGAACTTAGTACCTTTGCGCTACTGAAACCAATTTCTGATTATGCCACTCAATATTGAAAAGATAAGATCTGATTTTCCGATTTTAAACCGGCAGATATACAACCGTCCGTTGGTCTATTTTGACAATGCAGCATCAACGCAAAAGCCGAGGCAGGTAATTGACGCCATTCGTCATTACTACGAGTATGATAATTGCAACATTCACCGGGGAGTTCATTACCTTAGCGTTAAAGCCACCGAAGCTTACGAGGAGACCAGGCGTGAGGTGAAAGAGTTCATTAATGCAAAACACACTCACGAGATCATTTTTACCAAAGGCTCCACCGAATCATTGAACCTGATTGCAACAACCTTTGGCAAGCGTTTTATAAGAACCGGAGATGAGATTATCACCAGCATTATGGAGCACCACTCCAACTTCGTTCCCTGGCAGCAGATGTGCCTGGAACGCGGCGCGATCCTGCGTGTAGTCGGTATCAACGAAAAGGGAGAGTTGGATATTGATGAATTAAAAGGAATGTTGAATGAAAAGACCAGGATGATTGCCATCACGCATGTTTCCAATGTTCTTGGAACGATCAATCCCGTGAAGGAGATCATCGCAATGGCGCATGAAATGGATATTCCCGTTTTGCTTGACGGCGCCCAGGGCGTTTCGCACCTGCCCGTGAATGTTCAGGATCTCGACTGCGATTTCTACTGTTTCTCCGGACATAAAATGTATGCCCCCATGGGAACAGGAGTGTTATACGGCAAAGAGAAGTATCTATTGGAGTTGCCGCCATATCAGATGGGCGGGGAGATGATTAAGGATGTTTATCTCGACCGCACTACGTTTAACGATTTGCCATTCAAATTTGAAGCAGGAACCCCGAATGTAGAAGGAGTTATGGGACTCCGGGCAGCGATTGCCTATCTGAATAA
>JAPLDO010000185.1 GCA_026391715.1 Bacteroidota bacterium | reverse complement strand
GACCTTTCCTGTGTTTCGTCTTCGAATTTCGTTATCAATGTTGTTCCCAATGCGCCGGCAGCGCCGTTGGCAAATTTAACTCAACCCACCTGTTTGCTTCCCACCGGAACAATCGTTGTTACTTCTCCCCTGGGCGTCACCCTCGAATATAGTAAGGATGGCATCAACTGGCAAAGTTCAACCACCTTCGGTAGTCTGGCGCCGGGGTTCACTTATACCATCAGGGTTCGCGATTCGGCTGGCGACCTTTCCTGCATCTCTTCCGCAGATTTCGTTATCAACCCTGTACCCTTTCCACCGGCAGCGCCGCTGGCAATTTTGACCCAACCCACCTGTTTGCTTCCAACCGGAACAATCGTTGTTACTTCTCCCCTGGGCGCCACCCTCGAATACAGTAAGGATGGCATCAACTGGCAGAGTTCAACCACCTTCGGCAGTCTGGCGCCGGGTTTCACCTATACCATCAGGGTGCGCGATTCGGCTGGCGACCAAAATTGCATTTCCGACGCAAGTTTTCTCATCAACCCAATACCACCCAACCCGACAGCCATTGCGGCAGTGGTTTCCAACGTGAGTTGTTACGGGGGAAATGACGGGTCTGCAATTGTCGCCGTTTCTGGCGGGGCCGGCAACTACAATTATTTATGGTCAACTAATCCGATCCAGATTACCGCAATAGCTACAGGTCTTTCTTCTGGAACTTACACAGTCACTGTAACCGATACAAATGGATGCGAAACGACTGCCGAAGCGTCGATCACCCAACCGGTTGAAGTGTTTGTGGATGCCGGTGATGATCAAGGTTTGTGCCAGCAAAACATTACAGTTCTGGCAGGAAACTGGCCATCTTCAGGAAGTACAGGTAATTGGACTGTGATCTCCCAACCTCCGGGAACTCCAGTATTAACAATTTTCCCGGTAAATTCGCCCATTGCTACAGTTGTAGGTTTGCAACCCAGTGAAACAATCCCATACGTTTTCAGATATACAATCACAACTGCTTACCCCGGAGGGGTTATATGCACAGTCTATGATGAAATGGAGGTGGTGGACCAACATTATCCATCACTGCCAAATGCCGGTCAGAATCAGAAACTGTGTTTGGATACCCTTGCCCCTTATATAAACCTGGCAGCAAACAATCCTTTATATGGAACAGGGATTTGGTCGCAAGCCTCCGGTCCTTTGGCAACGATTGCAGATATTCACAATCCCAACACCCAGGTAACTTACACCAGTGTTGGCGCCTATACATTCCTTTGGACTGTAAACAATGGATATTGTGTCCCCAACGAGCCAAATCAGGATGCTGTTGTTATCAGAATAGATACATTGCCGTATGTTTATGCATGTCCGGATATGGAAATATGCAGCGGTTCCACTATTACACTTACATGTGCTGCATCCAGCAGTAATTGTATGATATTTGTCTGGTCAACCAACGGAACAGGCGCCTTCAATAATCAGAACATCCTTAATCCTGTTTATACGCCAAGCGCCATTGATATTGCAACAGGAAGCGTGACTTTGATAATTGTTGGCTACCTTGGTCCATGCAGTCCGTGTGGCCCTGCCATTTTATCCGATACGATGGTACTGACCATTAACCCAGGTCCAATCCCGGTTGTTTCGGTTGTTTCGAATGCCGGTTGTTACGGCTATAGCGATGGATCGCTTACTGTTGCTGTAACAAGCGGCGCTTTGCCATACACATTTTTATGGAGTGATGGTCAGACAACTGAAACCGCAACTGGTTTAATTGCAGGAACCTACTATGTGACTGTAACAGATCATAATGGTTGCGCAGGAACAGACACCGGGACTGTAGTTCAGCCATCGCCCATTTTTTTACAAGCTGTACCTGTAGATGTCATCTGTTACGGGTATTCTGAAGGCTCCATTAATCTCACCGTGACAGGAGGGACGCCATCATACAACTTCCTCTGGAGTAATGGAAACACAACAGAAGACATCAGCGGTCTTGCTACAGGGACCTATACTGTAACCGTAACGGATTCTAAATCATGCGCTGCCAATGCCAGTTGGGTTATAAATGGACCAGGTGAATGGAGCATAGGAATCGTGGGAGATACTATGGTTTGCTGTAAAACAAACACACCCAGTGAACTCTATACTTACAATGCAACCATCGGTGGAACTTATGGATCACCCGTTACTTATGAATGGGTGGTTGAAGGCGGCGTAATAGTTTCAGGGCAAAATTCACAGATGTTAACCGTAAGATGGAGTTGCTGTGAAACCGGAAAAGTCTGGCTGACTGTGAGTCAAGGACCAATACCGTGTTTACTTACCACATTTATTGATGTAACAATTACCCCGACGCCTGCACCAGTAATTACCGGTGAACCTCAGGTAATTTCCGGTCAGACCAATTCCCAATATTGTACAACCTTTGTACCCGGACGTCTCTACTCCTGGTCGGTGGTAGGCGGCAGTGTCACATCTGGACAGGGAACCAATTGTATAACAATCACCTGGGGACCATACCCGGCTTGTGGATGTGGAACGGTAACTATTGCTGAAACCTATAACGGTTGTACAGGAACAGATTTGTTTTATGTAACAATTCTTCCGGGAGAAAATGTAAGCGTTAATGGTTATGTTTTTTATGACAACGATTATGCAACAAGAATGAACGGAGTTACCATACAGTTAAGAAATTCATCCGGCGGCATTGTTGGCACAACACACACCATAAATAATCCTGTAACCGGACTGCCCGGGTATTATGCATTTACCGACCTGGCAAATGGGGCATACAGTATTAATGGAAGTCATAATGGTGTATGGGGAGGGAATAATGCTACAGATGCACTGATCGTGCAATTAAATGTAATTGGATTATATCCATTGCTCAGTTTAAGGGATTCTGTTGCTGATGTTAATGGAAGTATGACAATATCTGCGCTGGATGCTCTTTATATCAAGTTAAGAACAGTCGGCGCTATCGCTTCCTTCCCGGCAGGCGACTGGAAAATTACAGATACAACTGTTAATTATTCCGTCTCTGAATTGTCGGTTGATATTAAGGCGCTGTGTGTCGGAGATGTCAATGGCTCTTATATCCCTCAGGGGTTAAAAGAGACGTCAAACGTTTCGATTGTTGCAGATGGCTTAATGTCAATCAAAGTCAATGAACCATTTACCTATAACATATACAGCGGCAACGATACTGATTTTGGCGCCATGACCCTCTTTCTGGGTTTTGATGAACAACGGTTTGAGGTGATTGACGTCACCAGCGCCCTCGCTGAAATGAAGTATTCATTGCTTGATGGTAATATCTCGATTGCCTGGGCAGATGCCAAATCATTGAAGTTGAATCACAAAAACCCTGTCCTGATGTTTACCCTGAAGTCAAAGGAAAATGTAGGAGAACCTTCACAAATTTTCACCGTGAAGGCAGGCAGTGAATTTGCCGATAAGCTGGCTCTGCCATTTGGGAACTTCGAATTGAAAATGCCGGATATTGTAACATCCGGATCTTCTGAAGAGATTGGTTTGTCCAACTACCCGAATCCATTTAAAAATTCAACAACCATTGTTTACACACTGCCGGTTTCTGGCGGAGTTAAACTTGTGTTGACAAATTTGTATGGAACTTTTGTCCGGTCACTTGTAATGGAGAATAAAAACGCCGGATCCTACATGGTTAAAATTGATCCTGATGAATTAAACCTGATACCGGGAATTTATTTTTACAAGATTATTTTTCAAAGTACAAATGGAACCGTTGTTAAAGTCAGCAAAATGGTTCTTACAAGATAATTCTTGTTTTCCTGAAGATGTTTAATCACGATTTAAAAGGCTGTCCCCTGGATTTTTGGGACAGCTTTTTTTATTTTTCCTATTGGCATAAAGACTATGTGTGAATCATGTAACTTAAATATACAATCATGTAACACATTATTTTGCTGAGGTAGCGACCTTTGTATTGTTGTGAAAACTCATTCACAAAGTAAAACAAACGAATATGATAACTCAAATACGGAATGCTTTGACAGTGGTTGTTCTACTGTTAATTTCAACAACTGATTATGCACAAGCCCCTCCGCTGGGGAGCGCCGCCGGATTTGTCCTCTTTTCGAGCGTTGGAGCAGTAACCAATACTGGAATTTCGCAAATAACCGGTAATGTAGGAACGAATAGTGGATCCAGCACCGGATTTGGCAATGTAAACGGTGGCATGCACGATAATGACGGGGTAAGCGCTCAATGTTCAGCCGATTTGCTTACAGCCTACAATCATTTGAACAGCACGGTTCCCAATTTCTTTCCTGCCCCTTTACTTGGAAACGGTCAGATTCTCAATGCCGGCGTTTATTTGATAAACAGCGCTGCAACCCTGAATCTGGATCTCATTTTAAATGCGCAGGGAGATGCCGGCGCTGTATTTATTTTTCAGATACAGGGAACATTCTCAACGGGCGCCAATTCAAAAATCAAATTAAAAAATGGCGCACAGTCATGCAATATATTTTGGAAAGTGGAAGGTTTGGTTAGCATGGCTTCCGGAACCACCATGCGGGGAACCGTCATTGCCAACAATGCGGCAATTAACATGAACACCGGCGATACGCTTGAAGGAAGGGCGCTGTCAACTGCCGGAGCTGTTACGCTTGATGGGATACTGGCATATACGCCGGTAGGTTGCGGAAGTCCCATTCTTTCAGGACCGATTGCGCCTGCACTTGCTTCAACGGAGTGTTATGCACTCTTTTCAACCAATGGGGCAGTTGCCAATTCAGGCATAACCCATGTGAGAGGCGATGTGGGAACAAATGTAGGTCTGACCACTGGGTTTGATCCATTACTGGTAACCGGGACAATCCATCCCATACCGGATGCTTCTACCGAGCAATGCGCGGCGGATCTGCTCATTGTTTATAATTATCTGAATACACTTCCTGTCGACATTGACTTGCTTTATCCGGCGCAGTTTGGTAACAGCCTGACACTGACCCCGCACACCTATCTTCTCGATGCAGCCACCGAGCTTAATGATACGCTATACTTAAATGCTCTGGGAAATTCAGATGCGGTATTTGTCATTAAAATAAACGGCGCTCTTTCGGCGAATTCATATTCAAAAGTTAAGTTGATAAACGGAGCGAAGGCAAAAAATGTGTTCTGGAAAATAGAAGGCGCAGTGAATATCAATAGCTACGCCGTTTTTGTTGGAACGATAGTTTGTAACAATGGCGCTATGGGCGCCTTAGCAACCGGAGCGATACTAAACGGCAGGGCGCTTACAACAACAGGCGCTCTGAGCGCCGCTTCGGTAAATGTTACCATGCCAACTACTTGTTGCGTAATTCCTGCCTTTGTCC
>JAPLDO010000176.1 GCA_026391715.1 Bacteroidota bacterium | reverse complement strand
GTACTAACTTCGCCTGTCGAAAGCGCCTCCTTCACAGCGCATCCAGGCTCGTGTGTGTGACCGCAGTTGCTGTACTGGCATCTTGGAAGAAGTTTGTCCATCTCCGGAAAACATCTCGGAATCTCGCTTTTATCAAAATCAATAAGCCCAAATTCCCTGATACCGGGTGTATCTATTATGAATGTGCTGTCTTTCAATTCGTACATCTCTGCAAAAGTAGTTGTATGCATTCCTTTCTGATGAGCCTCCGAAATACTTCCTATACGCGGATTCAGAGATGGATCAAGCGCTTTGATCAAAGCAGATTTCCCTGCGCCGGAATGTCCGGAAAATAAACTCACCCGGTTTCTGAGTAATTCCATGATGCTGTCAATCCCTTCTCCTTTAAGCGCCGATATCCGATAACACGGATATCCTGCCTTTTCATATATTAAAGTTAAAGTATCAAGAATATCGAATAGCGCATGATTGTAAATATCGGTTTTATTGAAAATAAGACTCGCGGAAATATGGTAACCTTCGGCGGTTACCAGAAACCGGTCAATAAACCCATTGGATGTAGCCGGTTGGGCAAGAGTAACAATGAGGTAAGCATGATCAATATTGGCTGCAATAATGTGGGAAATTTTAGACAATTTCACCGCTTTACGAATGATATAATTGAATCTGGGGTTTATGGAGGTGATTGTTCCATGACTATCTTCCACAGGAATTTCAAATCCAACCCGGTCGCCGATAGCTACAGGATTTGTATGCCGGATATCCCTGATACGGAAATTGCCTTTCAATTTACAATCGTATCTTGTTCCATCCTCATTTCTGACTGTAATCCAACTTCCGGTGGATTTGATAACAATTCCCTCCAAAATTTAAAAATATTTTTTTGTAAAAGTAGAAAAAATATTACATTTGAACTGTATTTCAATAAAATACCAACATAATGCAAACACTTACCTATTTTACCATATCTTTTGCGCCTATCATTTTCCTTGCTATGTATCTCTATATCAGGAAACATCGTGATCGAAAGTTTGTCAGTCTGATGATTCGGAGCATGGTTGCAGGGGTATTCAGTATTTCAGTATTGGCGCTTGCTATTGCGATTTCTTACGAACTTGGCATCAGTGAACTCCGAAATCTTAAACGAACACTTTTTTTTGCGTTCATTACAATTGGCGGGAGCGCAGAACTGGGAAAATTTCTGGTTTACCGGTATATTATTATGCGCGACAGCGTTAATGTAAGTCCCTTCGACGCCATTATACTTTCTGTATGTGTGGCGTTGGGATACTGTACGGTAGCTTTGGTCGGCTTTGCTTTGAATTTCGGAAATATTCAGCAATCGTTACCTGTAACCCTGTTTTCGTTTGCGTTTATTCCCGGCAGTCTGATTTTTTCAATCGTTATGGGTTTTTTTATTGGCATGGCGCGGTTTCTGAAAACACATATTGTTTTTTCCCTTACCAGTTTAATAGGCGCTGCATTTTTTCATGGGATTTTTATCTTTTGTATGGTTACCCGCGATTATAAATTATTGAGCCTTTTTGCATTTGGTTCCTCAGTGATTGTTTTTATTCTGGCGATGAAAGCCGTTTTCACTGTTCCCGAGAAATCAGAGTAGGGTATAAACCTTTCCAGGCAAACATTTTACGATCCCTTCAAATTCGAGATTAAGCAGCGAGGATGACGCTTTGCTCATGGTAATGCCGCTCTGAATGCAGATTTCGTCAATGCCTGCCTGTTTATGTTCCTGTAAAAATTCGACCAGCTTCTCCTCTTCTGGCGTCATTTCCAAAAATATCCTTCGTTGAACAACCTTTTGTCCCTCAAAATTTTCTTTCCAACCCATAAGATATTCAATATCCTCAGCTTTCTGTACCAGCGACGCCCGGTTTGTCCGAATCAGGTAATTGGCTCCTTCGGAAAAGGGATCATTAATTCTGCCCGGAATTGCGAAAACATCACGGTTATAAGAGTTGGCAATATCAGCGGTTATAAGGGCGCCTCCCTTCTTTCCTGCTTCTACCACAATCAGCGCGTCGCATAAACCGGCAATTATCCTGTTGCGTTTTGGAAAATTCATCCTGTCGGGTTTTGTCCCACTAAAAAACTCAGTTAGCAAACCACCCTGAAGTAACATTTTCTCTGCCAATGTCCTGTTTAACCAGGGATACACCGTATCAAGTCCATGCCCCAAAACGCCAATCGTATTTAATCCCTGGTCAATGCTGACGCGGTGCGCGCAACTGTCAATGCCATAAGCAAGACCGCTTACAACGAGAACCTGTTGATGAACAAGTCCGGCTATCAAATCATGGGTAACCCGTTTTCCATATTCGGTTGCATTGCGGGTTCCAACAATTCCTATTGTTCTCGGCGCATTCAAATCAGCGGTTCCTTTAAAAAACAAAAGAACAGGACTGTCGTAGCAATGTTTTAAACGTTGCGGATAGTCTTTATCCTGAAAATATCGCGTTGAAATTTTATAGCGTTCCACAAAGGCAATTTCCTTTTCAGCCCGCAACAAAATTTCCTTGTTTGCAACTGCCTGCGCCAGTAAATCGCCGATCCGGGGCATTTTTTTTAAATAGCGGCGAGGCTCTCTGAATACTGCTTCCGCGCTTCCGCAAATCAACACAAGTTTACGTCCAAGTATATCCCCTACGCCTGGTATCAGGGTAAGGCCTATCTGATACAATAACTGTTCTTCTTCCATTTGCCAAAGATTTATGGTTAATCGGTTTGGTTGATAAAAGGTAATACATTGTGAATAACTTTTTTTTATGTCGGAGGCAGAATGAATGTAAATTTGGCGCGGAATGTTTTGAAATATTCATCTATTTTGATTCCTAAGCCTGACGTACCATTTGACCAGCCGGATTCATCAATCAGAAAGGTACTGATCTGTCCGCTTGACTGGGGTATAGGTCATGCCACCAGGTGTATCCCGGTAATTCAGTTATTTCAGGATCTCGGTTTTTCTGTGATAGTTGCCGGCAGTGGTCGCTCAATTGAATTTATCAAAAGAGAACATCCAAAAATCAGGTGTATTGATTTTCCCGGAATAGAGATATCATATCCACGAAAAAACTCGCTGACGCTGAAATTTGTAACCATGACCCCACGGTTGCTTTACAATATTTTCACAGAGCATCGGGCGTTAAAGCGCATTGTCAGGGAATCGGGCGCAAGCCTCGTAATTTCCGACAACCGCTACGGTTGCTGGCATTCTGACATTCCTTCGGTATTTATCACTCACCAACTCAACATTCAGATTCCGTCGGTATTAAAGCCATTCGGCGGACTTCTGAAAAGGCTCAATTATTTCCTTATTCATCGTTATACCGAATGTTGGATTCCCGATTTTGAGCCGCATCGTGGACTGGCGGGTTTACTTTCTCATCCGAAAAACCTTCCGGCAAATTGCCATTACATTGGAATTCTTTCGCGTTTTGAGCGACTTGTAAAGAAAAATATGGATCAATTTCCGCACAGTCTCGACATTCTGGTAATGCTTTCGGGTCCCGAACCGCAACGAACCATGCTGGAAGAAATCGTGATGAAGCAACTCGCCAAAGTTGAACTAACATCAGTGGTGGTGAGAGGAATCACTGATTCCGACGAAAATTATACTATCGAAGGTAAAACACATATTTTTGCCCATCTTGAAACGCCGAAATTGTATGAGTTGTTAGCGCGAGCGTCTCTCGTTATTTGCCGGTCGGGATATTCAAGCATTATGGATCTGGTAACGACAGGTAAACAGGCTGTTCTTATTCCTACGCCAGGTCAGACAGAACAGGAGTATCTTGCCCGATATCTGATGGATAAAAAAATCTTTTTTCAATGCAACAGCAGGACTTTGACCTTCTTTACGCCATAGAACTTTCCAAAAATTTCCACGGCATGGTTATCAGGAACGATGAACAGGAATTGAAGGAAAGAATCAACAATATTGCAACTAACTATCCGCTTTTCGGTAGCGCGCCAGAATGATCAGAATAATCCCGGCGACAACAAAAGGTATTGAGAGTAACTGCCCCATATTCAGCGTTAATCCCTTTTCAAATCCAACCTGCGGTTCTTTTATAAATTCGATAAAGAACCGAATCCCGAAAACGAGCGTCATAAACATTCCGAATAAGAGTCCGTTTGCCGGTTTTCCATCCTTCCGGTAATAATACCACAATAGAAGAAAAAAGATCAGGAGATACGATATGCCTTCATAAATCTGGGTTGGATGCCTTGGAACAAGCGCCTCGGAGGGCGTTGTAGAGCGAAGAAACTGAAAGCCCCAGGGAAGCGAGGTAGGCAAACCATAGATTTCGGAGTTCATCAGGTTGCCCATCCGGATAAGGAACCCGGCAAGGGCAACAACGATCACAATTCTATCCATTACCCATAAAAATGATTTATTTCTGACCTTTGAAAAGATAATCAGAGCGGTTATTATGCCAATTCCGGCGCCATGACTTGCCAATCCGCCTTCCCATACCTGTAGAATTTTTATCGGATGAGCCAGATACCATTCGGGTTCGTAAAAAAATACATGACCAAGCCGGGCGCCAACAATCGTCCCAATGATCATATAAGTGGTCAGTTCGTCAAGCAACTTAATGGGAACGCCTTCTTTGTTAAAAAAGCGTTGCATGATCACGTATCCGAAAAAAAACGAAAGCGCAAAAAACAACCCGTACCATCTCACCGCAAAACTTCCTAACCGAAAAATATCCGGACTTGGATCCCAAATAATTGATAAAAGCATCATACTGTTTTATGTAATTTGTAATCTCCTGTTGTGGCAAATCAGGGATTAAAGTATTTTAATTTCTGATTGAAAATAGTATCAACACTGGCAGCAAGGTTTGTTTGTTTGTATTGGGAAGCTACCATTGACAACCGTTTGAGAATTCCAAGCGAAGTTTGCACATCCTGTTCGAAATACTGAGTATAGGCAGGTGAAAAGCCGCGATAGTAATCGAGGTTCTGACTATAAATTTCAGCTACCCGACGGATCAGTTTGTTGGCTTTGTCCGGTGCGCCCGACTGATAATAGATTTCGGCATAAGGGAGCATATACATATCAAACGGCACTTTGGAATCCGGAAAATTCTTTATATACAGATCCAGCATTTCAATAGCTTCCTTGTACTTTTTCTGTGCAACAAATGACTGTGCAACCCGCATGAAATTGGTTTTCGGTCGTACCGAGTTATTAAGGCTTTCGGGGTCAACATACACATTCTTTTCATTCAGGTTGCCCCATGAGCATTTGTTTTTAAATATATTATAGGAAGAAATGGCGTCAACTCCGCCCATGCTCTGGATATAATCATTCTGCTGAGCTTTCACAGGCATAAACTTATAAACCCACCCGGTAACATGGCAGAATGAATCAATTGCCACGCAATGATTTACACTCGAAGGAGCGGCAAAATAAAGTGGACGCTCCCACTTGTTTGAAGCAAGCAGGTCGAGTAGCATCAAATCATTTTTATAAAGTTGGTTTGTTCTGATTGTCCAGTAAATTGAATCAACCATTTTCCCCTGAAGGTGTTTTGGAACAATACCGTACTTCACGCATGCAGCCGAATCAACTGTAATTTTAACTTTTCTCGATGGAAAAAATTTCATGCGGTCGCCATTCTGTAATGGATCGTAGAATGGTACGATGTCGTTAGTACCCTGCTGGTACTGCTGTTTACTCATAGTGAGTGGAACCGGTAGAGAATTATAGGCTTGCTGGTACAATTGATTGATGTACCACGGACCGGAAGCAAGCATCAGGTTTACAACGCGAATATCAGTTCCAATTCCTTCCACCTCCTGGTCATACCATAAAGGGAAAGTATCGTTATCGCCATTGGTAAATAAAATCCCCTGTGGTTGGCACGAATTGAGGTAATTCGCAGCAAAATCGCGGCAGGCATATTTTCCGGAACGATCGTGATCATCCCAGTTTTCTTTTGCCATAATGCCGGGAACGAGGATCAGCGTAAACAGGAAGACAGTGACAACAGCGAGATTTGGGTTGATCTTCTCCTTAAGCCAGTTGATCAATGGGATTATGCCAAGTCCAACCCAGATTGCAAATGCATAAAATGACGCCGCATAAGCATAATCTCGTTCACGAGGTTCGTAAGGTTGCTGGTTGAGGTAAACCAAAATAGCAAGCCCTGTCATGATAAACAAAAGCAGGATAATTATCGTTCCCCGGTAATCCTTTTTGAAATGAAAAAAGAAACCAATTAAACCGAGAATCAATGGCAGGAAATAATATTTATTGGTTGCCATGTTTTTCTTGCTGTCGGGAAGGTTGGTTTGATCATGTCCCAGTCGCATTTTATCAATGAAAGGTATTCCACTTATCCAGTTTCCATCCTCGCTGCCGCCATATCCCTGAACATCATTTTGCCTTCCGGCGAAATTCCATAAAAAGTATCGGATATACATGTGCCCAATCTGATAGGTGAAAAAGTATTTCAGATTTTCACCAAATGTGGGTTTGTATCGCGTTTCAGGTTTTCCGTCCTGAGAAGTAATTTCGATTGGCACGCCAGGACCGCCCCATTTCTGGTAAAAATCGGCTGAACCCTTGCGCTGATTACTCCACATACGCGGAAACAGAGTTGTAAAACGCGGATCCCAAACCGGTTGAGTTCCCTTCCGGTCGTCTATTATAATATATTTCCCGGTTTTCTCATCTTTCTGATATACCGGTTTCCCATCTTTATAATCAATTATTGGCGCATCGTAATACTGTCCGTAAAAAATGGGGAAATCGCCATATTGCTCGCGGTTAAGATACGAAAGCAGGCTGACTGCATCTTTGGGGGCATTTTCATTGATTGGCGGATTGGCGTTTGCACGAATTACCAGCATCAGAAAAGAAGAATATCCAATGAGAATAAAAGTGAAGGCAAGAAGGATAGTATTCATCGCCGTATGTCCTTTGCGACGGGTATATACGAGACCAAAAACAAGCAGACATATCAGCAAAAGAAAATAGATAACTGTTCCTGTATTGAATGGTAATCCAAAGCCATTGACAAACAACAGTTCGAATTTCCCGGATAATTCTACAGTATATGGTATAATGATGAACATCACAAATGCCAGAATTACTATTGAAAGGATAAAGGTGAGGAACATTCCCATTTTATTGGGATTTTTCACCTTTTTATAATAGTAAACCATGCAGGTTGCCGGAATCACCAGTAAATTCAAAAGATGGACGCCGATAGCGAGTCCCATCAGGAAAGCGATAAGCACGAGCCAGCGATACGAATGTTTTTCATCTGCAACCTCTTCCCATTTCATAATAGCCCAGAATGAGATGGCGGTAAAAAATGACGACATGGCATACACTTCGCCTTCTACTGCCGAGAACCAGAAAGTATCGCTGAATGTATATGTCATTGAGCCGATGAAAGCGGCTGCAAAAATGGTAAACATAGCGGCTGTTGATTGTTCCTGTCCAGATGGGACGAGTTTTTTAGCAAACAGAACGATGCTCCAGA
>JAPLDO010000054.1 GCA_026391715.1 Bacteroidota bacterium | reverse complement strand
GAAAAAATTACCTTCTTTGGCGCTGGTGAGGATTTACAATATGAAGGGGGTGGAAGTATTGACGAAACAACTGCCGGCATCAGAAAAATCGGAGTTTTCGCTGGAAAATCAATTGCCGGGGATTTATCTAATCAGCCTGATATATGAAGGGAAAATAGAGTCAACGAGAGTAATCATTCAATAGAAATAATTCCGCGACTGCCACTTCACGATAAACGGTTTAAAAAATTCCAAATCCCAAATCCCAAATCCCAAGGTCCAAATCCCTAGGGAGAAACGAGAGAGAATTATGGTTTAACAAGCCATAAAAGCAAGAATTTGGGATTTGAGACTTGGAATTTGCGATCAGAATGTTATAATTTTAACTCGTTTGAGGTATAGCACAATAAAACAATATAATGCTCGTACAATAGAATGTCCACTTGTCTATCCAAAAACCCAACACTCTCATGAGAACCATTTATGCCTTTGCCTTGTCGCTGTTATTGCTGGCAGGCTGTACTTCAAAACAGGAAAAGATGAAAAAAGAACTGACCGATTTTATCCGGAATCATGATTCCGAGTTAATCCCGCTATACAAGCAAACCGCGATTGCCTCCTGGGATGCTGCAGTTTCAGGCAAAGCCGAAGACTTTAAAAAGTCGGAAGAGCTTAATCTTAAAATGATGGCGCTTTTTGCCAATAAAGAAAAACTAAAGAAACTTGAAGAGATCAAGGTTTCCGGCATGATTACCGATAGTTTGCTGAATCGTGAGCTTGATGTGCTTTACCGTTCATTTCTGATGGCAAAAGCCGATACCGGAAAACTTAATGCAATGGTGCGAATGAGTACATTGATTGAACAGAAATACGGCAATTTCAGGACGGAATTGAATGGAAAAAAAATGTCAGACAATGAAGTAGAAGAGGCGCTTGGAAGTTCGAAGGATGTGAAATATCAAAAAGATGTATGGCAATCACAAAAGAAAATCGGGACGGTTGTTGCCGAAGATGTGAAGAAACTTGTGAAGTTGCGCAACGAGGTTGCAAAGGAACTCGGATTCAGAAACTACCATGAAATGAGTCTCACCCTCAGCGATCAGGATCCAAAAGAGGTGAGCGAACTGTTTGACGAACTCGACAGCCTTACGCGGTCGGCTTTTACACAAGTCAAAGGAGATATTGACGCCTATTTCGTGAAGTATTATAACATGAAAAGCAAAGATGAACTGATGCCCTGGAATTACCAGAACCGCTTTTTTCAGGCAGCGCCGAAGATTTATAACTTAGACCTCGACAAATACTACAAGGATAAGAACCTCGAAACCCTGACCTCATCATTTTACGACGGTATCGGACTTCCGATGGACGATATTCTGAAAAACAGCGATTTGTATGAGAAACCGGGCAAAAATCAGCATGCCTTCTGCACCGATATTGATAACGCCGGAGATGTTCGCGTTCTTTGTAATATGAAACCTAACCAATACTGGATGAACACTATGCTACACGAGTTTGGACATGCAGTTTACGATAAGAATATTGATACCAGCCTGCCGTTTATTCTCCGAGATCCTGCGCATACATTTACCACTGAAGCCATAGCCATGATCTTTGGCCGTTTTTCCTCAAATCCTCAGTGGCTGAAAGATGTAGTGGGCATCAGTGAGACGGAAAAAATGAAGATTGCGGAAACATGCTTCAAAACTCTTCGCCTTGAGCAACTGGTATTCAGCCGCTGGGCGCAAGTGATGTACCGTTTCGAGAAGGAGATGTACAGGAATCCTGATCAGGATTTGAATAAAATGTGGTGGGATCTGGTTGAAAAGTACCAAATGCTCAAACGTCCCGAAGGGCGTAACGAACCCGACTGGGCTACAAAGATTCACATTGCTACCTATCCCTGCTACTATCATAATTATCTGCTTGGCGAACTCCTCGCTTCGCAATTGTACTATTACATCGTTGGCAATGTAATCAAGTCGGACAACTATAAATTCCAGAGTTTTGCCGGTAAACCTGAAATCGGAGCTTACCTGAAAGAGAAGGTCTTCATGCCGGGCAGCAAGTGGCAGTGGAATGAAATGATTGAGAAAGCTACCGGTGAAAAGCTTACTGCGAAATATTATGCGAAGCAGTTTGTTAATTAAACTCAAAACGGGATAAAACCGCACGTTTAAAAAATTCCAGGTTTCAAGCTCCAATGTGACCCCTTCCCCCCGACCCCCTTCCCCAAAAAGGGAAGGGGGAGGCTCGTGCTAATATGCTATAGCTGTGTTAATCATGGTATTATGATGATTAGCACACCACTCCCCTCCCTTTTTGGGGAGGGGTTGGGGGTGGGGTACAATGAAGGAGGATATGTCAAATAGCAGTTTATTGATTTTTTTGACTTTTCGGAGTGGGTTCAATGTATTTGGAACTTGAGACTTGGAATTTGTGATCAGAATGTCACAATATACCCCTGTTGCTTTATTAATATTACCTTTACTGCATATAAAACGTAAATCTTATTACCATGATTCTGATTTTACGATTGATCCGTGAGAGTTATCTTTTTGCATTTCAAGCTATTATAGTTAATAAAGTCCGAACGATCCTTTCGTTGCTTGGCATTACCATCGGGATTTTTTGTGTAATTTCGGTATTTACTGTATTTGATTCCATGGAAAATGCCATCCGGAAAAGCATTGCCTCTCTCGGCAGCAATGTTTTGTATGTGCAAAAATGGCCTTGGTCAATGGGGGGCGATTATCCCTGGTGGAAATACTGGCAAAGACCCGAAGCATCGCTCGAGGATATGCGTGAACTGGAGAAACGATCTTCACTGGCAGATGCAACTGCCTATATGGTGCAGGTTACCAAAACCGTCAAATACCAGAATAACTATGTCGAAAATATTGGCGTGATGGGTGTTTCGCAGGATTTCGACAAAGTCTGGAAATTTGAATTGGCGCAAGGCCGATATTTCTCTACCACCGAATCGGCAAGCGGAAAAAATATTGCTGTCATTGGCGCTGACCTTGCCACAGATCTTTTCCGCGAAGGCGACCCGATTGGAAAAAAGATCAAGATATTCGGACGAAATATTGAGGTTGTTGGAGTTATTACCAAGGAAGGCGAGGATTTTTTCGGTAATTCCAATGATAAGGTCGTTTATCTTCCTGTCAACTATTTTAAAACGCTGGTTGATTTAACAGATATGGACGCCACTATCGTTGTAAAAGCAAAACCTATGGTTTCAAATGATGAATTACGGGATGAGCTGACAGGTCTTATGCGATCGATTAGAAAACAAAAACCCTCAGCCGACGATAATTTCGCCATCAACGAAACCGATATTATTTCCAAGGGATTCGATAGTTTATTTGCCGTTATTGCCATGGTTGGCTGGATCATCGGCGGATTTTCGCTGCTCGTGGGAGGGTTTGGAATTGCCAACATCATGTTTGTATCGGTAAAAGAACGTACCAATATCATCGGTATCCAGAAAGCGCTCGGCGCCAAGAATTACTTTATCCTCCTTCAGTTTCTATTTGAGGCTGTGTTCCTTTCCTTAATCGGCGGGCTTTTCGGATTGGTAATCATTTTTATTCTCACCGTCATTATATCAAATACTACCGACTTTACCCTGCTTCTTACCAAGGGAAATGTTTTCCTCGGAATTGGAGTATCTGCAATAATCGGGTTGATTTCGGGAATCGTGCCGGCATTTACGGCAGCAAAACTCGACCCGGTTGAGGCAATGAGAACGGGAATGTAGTTTAGAAAGGCCAGAACTGATTATCGTTCCAAATCTTTTCCTTTAATTCGTTGTCCATGTCGCTGAGTATTTTCAAATGACCTTTTTCCCAATTGGAAAGCCAGTGGTAAAGAGCCTTTTCATTGGGATCGGAGGTGGTTTCAGCCTGTTGGGCATACACTTCAACCGCTCTTTTTTCAAAATCAATGGCAGCAGAAATAGCGGCAGCTTCAAATCCGGCTGAAGAAATTTTCTGTTTCATATCCTCTGAAAGAATCAATGCAGAAAAACCTTCATTTGCAAGATCGGGCAGATCAACCTTTTTAAAAACATGGTCTTTTTCATAACTGATGTATTGTTCAGAAAGAAACTTCACGTGTTGGGTCTCTTCATCAGCCATGGTTAAAAATATATGCTTTATCTCAGCATCGGGCGTTTGTTCGGCGACTTTGGAATAAAAGGCATGTCCTCTTTTTTCCATAAGGATTGCCATTTTCAGAATTTCGAGAGCTTTTTGTGTTTCCATGATAAGATTTGATTTGAAGTTTCAAACTTACAACTTTTTATTATTTTCTTCTGAAAAACCTGCAATCTTATTCCTTTTCAGTCAGCCATTTTCCAGTTGTAGCGAAACCTGATGGAAAGGTCGTCGAAATACAACAACGAACCATCAGGATTGTCAATGAAAAGATTGATTAGAATGGAAGAGTCGTTAACATCAGGAATGATGAATGTTTTACTAACCATTGTCCACATCAGAGGAGCTGTCACGGCGGTTGTAAGTTTCTTTCTGTCGTCAAAAACCGGGATATTATTCCTGATAAAGTTACATGATAACGCAGCGTTACCAACTCTCCTGCCGGGAGATAACATCCAAACATCCACATCCATTATCTTTGGTAATGGAGATTTAAATTCGTACAGCCGGGCTGAATACAGAAGCGTTTTTTTACTTTTTTTATCGCATGGAATGCTGTACTGCCCCGAACGGGTAAAAATCTGCGAAGGTTTCACGACAGGACAGAGAGCCAGGTTTTCAAAATCGTTCTTATAAGTTTTGATTTGATGAACCTGTGAAATAACCCCGGCACGCTCAAACGAGCGCAGGTAATAATCCCAATCCCAGGTTGATCCGTAATAGCACCGGTCAAAGCGGTACAAACCAACTGTATAACGAAGGTTAGAATAAATCAGGAAAAATATCAGAAAGAACAAAATGGTTTTGACGAGAAGAAACCGGCTGTTGAATACTTTGGTAATCAACCATGCCAGTGGTACGGCGAGAATTGTGTAGTATTCGATGAACGACCGCTGACCATAGCTGCATCCGAAGTACCACATTTTCCATGATGCGCACACCATCGTAACGAGGATAAACAGAGATGCAACAAGCCACCGGTTCTGCTTTTTCTGAATGAACATTATCAGGATACCTGCAACCATGAGGATAACCAAAGGCGTATATGCCATCAACCCGTTCAGAGGCGAAAATAGTACTTCAGCAATTCGGGGATTTCTCAGGTTTGAAAAACCTTCATCCCGGTATGAAAAATGGAGAAAGTTGCCGGAAAGGTATTTCCAGTAAATCAATTGCGGTAAAAAAATAAGGAACAGAATCGCAGGAAAAGTCAGCCAATAACGAGGTTGCATGAATTGCTTAAACCGTCGCATCACTCCTGCCCGACTTCCTGCATCCCAGAAAAAGAGACACAATCCCGGCAGTATGTTAGTTGGACGGATCAGAATAGCCACGGCAAGCGAGAGGCAAATCAGCAGAAAAAACCGGTATTCATGGGAAATCTGAAAATTTCTCAGAGAAAACAAAAACAGGGCGAACAGGAAAAACGAGTAAACATGCGACATCATCCCGTCAATAAGCGAATAATAGAAAAGGTTGGTTGCTGAAAAGATTATAAAAACTACGAAGAGACTGATTTTTGCCGGAAAATATCCAATCAGAAAACGGTGAAGCAACCATAGCCCCAGTATCAAATAAACTACTCCTGCCAGCGCCATCATGCGCATGTAGATCATCGAAAAGCCATTTTCATCATCAAAGCCGGTAATGAGAGAAATCAAGTGCGCCGATAGAAAGAAGGGCGATAACATCAGAGCTACGCCGTAAGTGTATTTTGTATCAATCTTGTTTTTCAGGCTATCAAGGCTAAATCCGCCGCCGGTGCGGATATCGAGATCGCTCGGCATTTTCCGGGCGTCGAAATGGTAAAAGAAGGTAGCAGGAAGGTAGATATAATACCCCGCCCGGTCGGACCAGAGTTCGTTGCGGTTGTTGAACCTTGCCGAATCCTTGTGAAAATACCATGAAAGGACGAGGGAGGCGATGAATAGAAGGTAAAAGAACCAATGTTGGTAGGTGCGGATTTTATTCACTGAAAATATTTTATTCATTTATCGCTAACCCCGACCTAAAGGTCGGGGCAATTCAGTCGGGGCAATTCAGTCGGGGCAATTCAGTCGGGGCAATACAGTCGGGGCAATTCAGTCGGGGCAATTCAGTCGGGGCAATTCAGTCGGGGCAATTCAGTCGGGGCAATTCAGCCGGGGCAATTCAGCCGGGGCAATTCAGCCGGGGCAATTCAGTCGGGGCAATTCAGTCGGGGCAATTCACCAAACAACTTCCTGCCGGCAGATTATGAATTGCCCCGGACTTTAGTCCGGGGTTCAGTTAGCTAAAAAAATCCCAGGCTTTAGCCAAAAAAAGGTAAGTTGTTAAATTGTTAAAAAGCACGAATAGCGCGGACATGGTAGGCATCTAGCTTATAGCTGCCATAGAATGAGCCATTTCCGAAGTTCTGACCCCATGCGTAGGGGGCATAGTAATCGCAGGAACTCCAGTAAAAATTACTTGTAAAGCCGCCGATTATATTTTGTTGTGCGTACATCAAGTTCAACTCGTCCATTGACGGTAAAAACCAGTCGCTGTATCCGTTATGCACAAGATCATTGCAAATCCGGGCTGCAATGCCTTCAATGCTACAGGCGTAAACAATAGCCGCGGTATTGGCTTGCCCTGCGCCAATGGCCCAGGAAGTCTCTGCGATAATGATTCCAACACATCCCCACTCTGCGCCGGCGCTTTGGTCGGTTGTTGCAGAAATAAGCCCATGCAGCCCTGTGCTGTCAACATAGAAGATGATTCCGCCGCCGTAGCTTTGTCCAACGCCATATAATAGCGTTTTAAAACTCACCTGCTCGCCATAGGCAGTTCCTACATCGTTGGTTGCGTAAGCCCTCACATAATAATAGGTGTCGGGTGAAAGACCTGTGATGCTGCTTGTAAAACCGCTGTTGTCGCTGCCATCGGTTGTATGGCTGTCGGTTAAAGTTGGATTTGGCGACGTACTCCAGCAAACGCCTCTCGCTGCAAGCGGCGTGGCGCCCTGATTAATAACATTGCCCCCGCCGGTTGCTTTTAATGAGCTGATAGAGCTTATTGCTGATGTAGTAACAATTGGAACAGTGGAAAAAGCCCGAATAGCGCGAAAATTGAGCGGGTTACCCGATTTATTGCCGTCGGAACCTTCGCTGCCATTGGCGAATAACTGATACCAGGCAGTGTTATCGCCGCTTTCGGAGGAACTCCAGTACCAGGTATCGGAGAAACCACCAATGATTGTTTTTTGCCCATACATCTCATTCAACTCGTCCTTAGATGGTAAAAACCAGTCGTCGTATCCGTTTAAATAAAGGTCATTGCAAATACGCGCTGCAATGCCTTCTTCGCCGCATCCGTTAACAATTCCGGTGGTATTTGCTTGTCCGGCGCCAATGGTAGTGGCTGTTCCAATTGATGTTCCACTACAGCCCCAATCTGCCGAACCCTGGTCGCCGGTGCCGGCTATTAACCCGTGCTGCCCGGCGGCGTCAACATAAAAGATTATTCCGCCGCCGTAACTATTCCCAATGGTGAAATCTATGGTATTAAAACTAATCTGATCGCCATACGCGGTTCCAACGCTGTTAGTGGCATAAGCCCTCACATAATAAAGCGTGTTGGGTGAAAGTCCGCTGAGGCTGCTCGTAAAACTGCCGGCGCCACCGCCATCGGTTGTGTGACTGTTGGCGAGAGTGGGATTTGGCGATGTACTCCGGCAAATGCCTCTCGCTGTAACCGGGGCTGCTCCTTCATTACTAACATTGCCGCCGCCGGTTGCTGAAAGAGGTGTAATAGCGCTTATAGCAGTTGTTGAAACGGTGGGGACAGTGGAAAAAGCCCGAATAGCGCGCACATACTCCGCATTGGTTTTAGTGAGAAATTCGTACTGGACGCCAGAGGAGAATTCCACTCCCCAGGCGTTAACCGAACTGTTCTCTGAAGAACTCCAGTACCAAAGATTTGCAAAGCCGCCAATTAAACTTCTTTGCACATACATACGGTTCAACTCATCTTTTGAGGGTAAAAACCAGTCATCGTAGCCGTTGAGCGCGAGATCATTACAAATACGGGCGGCTATGTCCGCTTCGCTGCATCCGTTTACGATAGAAGTCGTATTGGCTTGTCCTGTTCCGATTCCGGTTGATGTGCCTCCTATTGTAGTTTCGAAACAGCCCCATGGCGCGGCAGCGCTTTGGTCGGTAGTAGAAGAAATAAGTCCGCTCAGCCCATCGTCGGAAACATGAAAAATAATTCCGCCGCCGTAGGCTTGTCCAGGTTCAAACGTTATAGTGGTAAATCTCACCTGTTCGCTATAAGCTGTTCCCACGCTGTTAATAGCATAAGCTTTCAGATAATAGAGGGTGTTTGGAGTTAGTCCGGTCAAATTGCTTGTAAAAACTCCTGCGCCGCCGCCATCCATTGTTTTGCTGCCGGCAGTAGTCGGGTTTGGAGAGTCGCTCCAGCAAACGCCCCTTTCGGTTACTGTTGCGCCGCCATCCCAGGTTACATTACCTCCGGAGGTTGCCGCGGTTTGGGCAACACTCGTGGCTGCGGATGCTGTAACAATTGGAAGAACAAGACATGCCTGAGTTGATTGAGTCAAAGTTGTTGCCAATGAAAAGCCACACCCGTTATAAGCCCAGATATA
Organism: Bacteroidota bacterium; assembly: GCA_026391715.1. Taxonomy (GTDB): domain Bacteria; phylum Bacteroidota; class Bacteroidia; order Bacteroidales; family FEN-979; genus CAIVAT01. The sequence continues at coordinate 2,337 of JAPLDO010000054.1, read as the reverse complement.
TCTGGTATAGGCAGTGGAGCAGTTGAGGCTTGAGTCGGATTTTGACGTAGCGCTTCCCATGTCGGTTGCTGATTCAAAATCATCGGCGCTATTCCATTTATAACCGGTGGCGTCAGTTACGGCGTTCCAATTCCACACAATGGTTATTTGTGTTGATGTATGAGTTCCCGTTGAAGGCGATACGGGCGCTGTTGCGGAAACCGTTTGAGTTAAAGTTGTCGGGAGTGAAATTTCACATTCATTATATGACCACACATATCTTGTAATGGTTGCTCCGCAGGAAATTCCGGTTTCGGTTTTTGTAGTGGCAGCGCCCATTTCAATTGCTGAGCCATAATTGGCGTTTGTATCCCATTTGTAACCAATGGCGCCGGCAACCTGGTTCCAGTTCCAGTTAATCTGACCAGGCCACAGGGTATTTACGCCTGCTGTTGGCGGAGCAGAGCTGCATGGAATAAAAGTTCTCCATGCGCCATTTGAGAAGATACTCAATGCGCCATTCGATCCGCAATTAGTACAAAAAACCATCAATCCTTCGGCAGGGTTGGGAATGGCATAACGCTGATCATGGGTCATACGGGGTAAAAGCGCTCCGCTGTTTGAGCTTGTAAGATCCAACAATGCCGAAGGCGCCGGCGCGTTTGTGCCAACCCCTACTTTGCCCTCAACCAACAATCCATTGGCAGGCGCAGCGCTTGAACCTGAATAGGATGAACCAATAGCGACATTCCCTGCTATATCAATTTTATTTAGCGGATTTGAGGTTCCGACGCCAACATTGCCTGTGTTATAATGGAGCATAGTTCCATTGGCAGTCCATTGGCTGGTAATTTTGTTATTGAAGTTATTCCAATCGTCGCTTGTCAGATAACCTGATTGACTTGTGGCGGCTTGTTTCACCGCAATTGTTGTGCCCGTTCCCAGTACCGAGTTCGAGCCATTGGTAATGACTAACACCGAAGAAGTCGTTTCGGTAAAGTCGCCTTTTTTTACAGTCAAAGTGGTTCCGGAACCAAGAATTGAACCCGTTCCGCCGGTTATAGTTAAATCGGAAGAAGTAAGGTTTCCTTTGCTAATCGTAAGATTCATACCGCTGCCTATTACCGCGCCGCCGCCGCCGGTGATTGACATATCCGGTGAGGAGACGTTGCCCAATGAGAGGGCGTTTTGCTTGTTGTAAAAAGCTGACCAGTCTGCCCATGACAAAAATCCATTAGTATAGGAATTCGCCTGTGGCATTGAAAGGTTCGGGTTATCCCCGCCGCTGCTGGTTAATGGCGAGGTTGCCGTAACGCCGGAAAAATTGCTAAGCATCACCCAATTCGGCAATGCCGGAGTTCCTTTGTTCAGGTAAAAGTGGTTGTTGTCGGTGCAAAACACTAACAAACCATTGGCAGGATTTGCAATAGCGTCACGTTGTAAAAACGTCATCCTGGGTGGCAAAAACCCTTTGGTTGTGGAGGTTACATCGAGCATCGCCGAAAGATCGGGTACGCTTCCATTATTACTAACTCCTACCTGGGCAAACGCGCCGGGGCATGGCATGGTTAGCATAAAACTCATCGCGAAAATAAATAAGTAAAGTTTTTTCATGTGATGTTGTTTTAATTGGTTGGTTAATAATCTATTCAAAAATAAGCAATTTTGCTTCCTGTAAGCAAACTGATAGAGCTTAATTCAACCAAAACTCAACCTTCACATCATCCACCAATACTTCCCCATTTCCCCGGTACCAGAAATAAACCTGAAGAACATCGTCAGTGGATGGCGGCTGGGGAATGCGGTAATCAATTGTAACCTTGTTCCATTGGCTTGGCGTTAGGTTTTCATTTTCCAGCGGAATGAACATATATTTGAAGTTGATCCCCCGATGGATACAGGTGGCTACGAGGCTGCATTTTACATCATCGGGATTGCCGGAAAACCACACATACCCGCTTCCTCTTAGCCACGCCGAATCCCCCGTGTTGAGTTCGCTGAACCTTATCCATAATCCCGGTGAAAATGGAAACCGTGAATTTAACCTAATGGATTGTTTTCCGGCATGCCCCGGCGCTGTAAGATGAAGCGACGTATCAGCCTGATTTCCTGATTCAAAATCATGAAAAACCAGCAATGTTCCTTTACCTTCAAGATGTTCAGGAAGCTGCTCGCGTTCAATATCATTAAAAGGATCTATGGATTGATGCGCATTTAGATACGACCGGTATTCATTCGCAACGATAAAAATTCCCAATAAAAAAACTGCCAGAATTCCGGCAACGACGGGGCTTTTCAAGGTTCAAAGTTCAAAGTTGAGCATACTCCGTAAAGGAAACAATTTGGACTAAAGTCCAG
>JAPLDO010000202.1 GCA_026391715.1 Bacteroidota bacterium | reverse complement strand
TGGTTCAGGTAACCACTGGCCCCGGTTCGTTCACCATTCCGTCAGCACTGCGTGTGCACAGCGCCCAGGGTTGGTACAAAAACACTGATTATCCGGTGATCAAACTGTTTGCCCATAACCTCGATGATCCTTCCTTCCAGGAAAGCCAGGTAAGGTTCAACCCGGCTTCAACCACCGGCTTCGACGTTGAGCACGACGGCCGTTTCCTTTCGGGATATGCCCCGTTGTTTTACTCGGTAATGGCGGGTGAAAACCTGATGGTGAACAGTTTGCCGGAGCTTACGGCAGAAACCATCATCCCCTTCACCTTCATCAAAAACGAAGGCACGAACTTCACCATCGAAGCCACCGGCTTCGCAACCCTGCAACCGGCAGCCACTGTTTTCCTGAAGGACAAAAAGCTCGGGACAGACCACAATTTGTCGGAAAACCCGGTTTATGCATTCACCTCCACAACGGGAGATTCACCGGCCCGGTTTGAACTGCATTTCGGCAGTGTGGGCATCAACGAATTGCCGGAAGCACAACCCATCATCGCCTGGTATTGTGGCGGCGCCTTAACAGTAAAAAACATTGAAGGACTTGCCACCATTGGCATTTTCAACATCCGGGGGCAACAGTTGCGGGATTTTCAATTAGACGGTAGCGGGCTTCAAACGGTGCAGCTCAACCTTCCGGCGGGCGTTTATGTTGCACGGATTGTGAACGATGGCAGGGTGCGGACACTGAAAATGGTTGTTCAGTAACAATTTCCTCCGTGGAACTGCTAAACTTACATGACCCCACCCCAACCCTCCCCTCCAAGGGGAGGGCAGTGGTGTGGTCACTTGCAAAAACGGAAAAAGTCGATTGTCACTGTTATCTGTTTTTATGTTCCCGGTTTTGGCTGGGAGGAGACTCTGCGGAAAAACTCAGCGGTTCTCTGCGGTTAAACCTTTTTTTTAACGCAGAGTACGCAAAGAAACCGCAAAGAACCGCAGAGTAGCTAAATAATTATTAGGTACACAAGCGGATAGTCATAAAAATTAATTCACAATTTAAAAACCAAGCAATTATGAAAAAATCATTCAAACTTCTGATGTTTACCGGGTTTCTCTCCAGTTTCATCGCAATTTCCCAAATTGGACAGTCTCAATCGCCGCCGCCGCCACCGGGAGAAAAAGGCACAAGCGAAAACAAAAGCCCGCTGCAAGGTCCCATTGATGGCGGACTAACGGTTTTCCTGGCATTTGCGGCAGGTTATGTGGGTAAGGAATGGGCGAAAAGCAGGAGAAGAAACCTGAAAATGGAATAGTCGCCAATTTGTTGTTGCCTTTTCCAGGATTTGCTGAATATTCCTGGTTTCCGATTGATCTTCCCTTCATCGCGCCCTTCTTCTTTCGCCGTGTTTATTGCATCCCGGTCTCTCGCTGTATTGATTAAACACTGGCATGCAATGGTCAAAACCATCTGCCTTTCCAATTATGTGTCAAGGTTTGTTGAGGGGGTAAATTTTTTTTCAGAAAATAATATTTTACTTTTGTTTTAACATTAACTGGGCTTAAACCTATTTCTTCCAGAGGCGCCCTAAAAATACATGAAACAATGAAAACAAAAGTGATGAAAGCAGCTTATGCAACATTCGTTATGCTGTTTTTTTATGGCAGTATGTTTGCCCAAAGCGTGGGCATCAACGACAATGGTTCAACCCCAAACGCCAACGCTATGCTCGATGTAAGTTCAACTACAAAAGGGTTTCTGCCACCACGAATGACTAATGCAGAAAAGACTGCCATTGTCAACCCTCCAGCAGGCATGATCGTATGGTGCAGCAATTGTGGCGCTTCCGGTCAATTGCTGGTTTATGATGGAGCTGCCTGGGTAAACCTCACCGTAGGAGCTTTATTGTTACCCGGCGCCCCGACAATAGGAACGGCAACAGCCGGAAATACACAGGCAACGGTAACTTTTACTGCGCCTGCTTCTGATGGAGGCGTAACCATTACCTCCTACAAAGCCACTTCAAATCCTGGCAATATTACAGGGACTTTGACTCAGGCAGAAAGCGGAAAAATAATCGTAAACGGACTGACCAATGGCACAGCTTATACTTTTACCGTTACAGCTACCAATGCAGCAGGTACAGGCCCGGCAAGCGCTGTCTCTAATTCAGTTACGCCTGTTGCATTATCAATCGGACAAAGCTACGGGGGAGGAATAATTGCTTATATTTTGCAATCAGGCGATCCGGTTTACGTAGCAGGAGAGAACCATGGCTTGATAGCTGCAACTGCCGATCAGATTGGCTATGCGCTTTGGGGATGTCAAGAGACCTCAATTGTCACCTCCACTGCCATTGGCGCGGGGCAGGCAAATACGACAGCCATTGTAAACGGCTGCAATGAGGCAGACATTGCTGCCCGAATTTGCTATGACCTTGTTCTGAACGGGTACAGCGACTGGTTTTTGCCTTCAAAGGATGAATTAAACAAACTTTATCTTAATAGAGTTGCAATTGGCGGATTTGTTGATACCCGCTGGTATTGGAGTTCCTCCGAGTACGATGCTAGCAACGCCTGGTACCAGCACTTCGGCGATGGCAGTCAGGAATACTTCTATAAGTACAATGCGAACAAGGTGCGTGCTGTCCGGGCTTTTTAATTAACTATTTAGCTATTTAACAATTTAACAAACACCGTTGAGCGGGCGGATTTTTTTACACAGGGCGCTGTTTTGCGACTTACCGGTTTACCGGGATACTTACAAGTTAATTTTGAAAATTTTCGAAAATGCGAAACATTTCCCAAAAAAGTTTAAATATACGCTCGGGCAGGATATGAAAAGAGACGCCTTACAGTTGGTAAGAAGTATTTACAGGGCAAACAAAGCAGACCATAAAAAAGAGTATTTGGAAACGTTTGCAGATGATTTTGAATTGTTGAAATCAGAAATACGCCTGTGTACTGATATTAAGATATTACCCATTAAAACAAATTTTTATAGTATAAATAGATTTCCTTCCTGAATGTCCACTGAATTTAGCCTTCTTTGGCAAATAATTGTATTATTTGTCTAAATAAGCTAATTTTGCATCAAATTTCCGGTTATGATTTCAGCATCATATATTACTGCCGATATTGCAAATTCAACGAAGTTGTTTTCAAGCGAGGAAATGGAGCTTCTGGCAGAAGATATCGGACAGATATTAACTGTAGGAAAGTGTATTTTTACCTTCAGTCGCTTCGATTCTTTCCAGGCTTTTCACAGGGATCCGTTAAATTCACTGGAAATGGTTATGCAGATCAGGTCAGCCGTCAGAAAGTTTAGCCCCAAAAAACCCGACATCAGAATCTGTCTTGGCCTCGGACAGGCGAATCCTGATGTCAGTGATTTTACATTTTTAAAGGATGACCTTTTTGTCAACACCGGACGTGAATTTGATAAAATGGCAAATAACCGCCAATGGTTTATCATCAAATTAACAGAAACCGACGATCTTTACCGACAGCCCGGTTTTACATCGCTCGGAATTTTTCTCGATTTTCTTTTCCGACGCCTTACATATAAACAGTCGCAGGTATTATCTGATTTACTTAAGGGATGTCCCCAGACGGAAATAGCGAAACTGCAAAATAAAAGTCTCCCTACTATCAATAAACAGGTAAAAGCCCTTTCGTGGGAAAATTTCAAGATAATCAGCAAACTGTATAAGGAACTTATGCAAAATCAAAGCGCCAATGCATTATGATCTGCTGTTAAAGCTCATCGCCGCTCATTTTTTGAGCGATTTCTTCCTGCAAACCTCCGGATGGGTTGAAGCGAGAAACAAGCGGCATTTCCTTGCCAGCCAACTTTACATACATGGTTTGGTAACAGTCGTCACCGTTATCATCCTTTGCGGAACAAGTCTATGGCTTGTTGGCATAATCTTAGGAATCAGCCATATCGTTGTGGATGGCGCCAAATCCTACATGAAACAAAATACATTTTTCTTTCTGACCGACCAGGCGCTGCATCTGATCCTCATTACCATGTGCTGGGCTTTTTACACTGGCGCTAATTTGAATCTGCAGATACTGAAAGATCTTTATCAGAATTCTGAATTATGGCTCTATTTGTGTGCCGTGCTGTTTCTCACCGCTCCTTCGGGACTGCTTGTTGAATTACTTACAACCCGCTGGAGAGTTCAACTCTCAAAACTAAAAACAGGTTCAACCAGCCTTGAAAAGGCTGGAATGCTCATTGGAATTCTTGAACGTTTATTGATATTCTTCCTCGTCATCATTGGAAAATTTGAAGCGGTTGGACTCCTCATCGCCGCAAAATCATTACTTCGTTTCAACGAAAAGGATCGCCCGGAAGAAAAAACCGAATACCTCCTTGTCGGCACCCTTATCAGTGTTGCCCTCGCCCTTGCCACCGGGTTCCTGGTAACGAATATTCATTTTATAAATTAGCCATTATCGGCTAATTATTTAATAATTTGCCTTTTATTGCTAATTTTTTCGCTATTTCGCTATTTCGCTATTTTCTATGCCCACCCCCCTCCTCACACTCTTCTGACCATACTTCCGCCTGATGCGGTCGAGAGCCTGGTAAAGGTTTATCATTTCGAGGTTATCGTCGAACATGTTAAGCTGGGCATTACCGGAAACGAGATTGCTGAAACGCACACCGATAAGGCGGATCAACATGCGACGTTGGTATAGGCGATCGAAAAGATCCTTCACCACCGGAATAAGCTGGTGATCGAACGCGGTGTAGGGTATCTGCTTCTGCAAAGTATGGGTATCGAAATTGGAATAGCGAATCTTCACGGTAATGCAGGCGGTAAGTTTCTGCTTGTCGCGCAGTTCAAAGGCAATCTTTTCCACCATTTTAACCAGTATCTCCTTCATCCGCACTATGTCAATGCTGTCCTGCTCAAAAGTAGTTTCGGCGCTCACCGATTTGGCTTCGTGGTAAGGATATACCGGAGTACTGTCAATACCATTTGCCTTTTCCCAGATCACGATGCCGTTCTTTCCCATTACCCTTTCCATCATCTCTACAGGTACGTGGCTCAGGGTGTCAATGGTAACGACCCCCATGGAACGCAACAGCCTGTAAGTTTTCTCACCTATCATTGGAATTTTGCGGATTGACAACGGCGCCAGGAAAGGCTGCACAGCATCCCTGTCAACAAAAAGCTCCCCGTTGGGTTTAGCTTCGCCCGTGGCAATCTTCGAAACAGTCTTGTTCACCGACAACCCGAATGAGATTGGCAGTCCGGTATTTTTAATGATGCTTTCCCGCAGTTCGTGCGCCCATTTAAGTACGCCGAAGAACCTGTCCATGCCGGTAACATCGAGATAATGCTCGTCAATTGAAGCCTTCTCATAAACCGGCGCCTTCTCTGCAATAATTTCGGTGACATTGTGCGAATACTTTGAATAGAGTTCCATATCGCCCCGAACAAGAATCGCATCGCCGCACAATGCCCTCGCCATCTTCATAGGCATAGCCGAATGTACGCCGAACTTCCTCGCCTCATAGCTGCAACTCGCTACCACCCCCCGGTCGGAAGTTCCTCCAATGATTACCGGCTTCCCCAGCAGTTCCGGGCGAAGGAGGCGCTCGACGGAAACGAAGAAGGTGTCGAGGTCGAGATGGACTATGTTGCGGGAGATTAACATAAGTTGGCAAGTTGGTAAGTTGGCGAAATAAAAAAAACTTCGTCAGCTCGCTGTTTTATTTTATCTTTGTCGTGTTTTTAATCAAATTTTCGACTATAATATAATCATTTTTTCAAAATTGTGATGTATGTTTTTCAGCGGCAACATAAAATTTTTACGGAAACGACGTGGGCGTACCCAGGACGACGTAGCCACCACACTGGAAATGAAGCGTTCAACTTTCAGCGGGTATGAAAACAATATTGCCCAGCCATGTTTGGAAACGCTGATTGCCTTCTCCACCTATTATAATGTAGCTATTGATACTCTGATCAAGGTTGACCTTACCCGACTTCCTGAAAGCCAGATGCGGCAACTTGAACGGGGGTATGATGTATTCATCAGGGGTTCCAACCTGCGCATCCTCGCCACTACTATTGGAACAGATAATGAAGAAAATATTGAACTGGTTTCAGAAAAAGCAAAAGCAGGATATACCGGCGGATTTGCCGATCCCGAATACATCCGCATCCTGCCTGCTTTTCGGCTGCCGTTTCTGTCGAAAGAAAAGAAATACCGCACATTTCAGATCAGCGGCGATTCAATGCTGCCGATTCCTCACGGCGCCTGGGTCACCGGAGTATTTGTGCAGGACTGGAATTCAATCCGCGATCGCGACGCATACATCATCCTCACCCTGGATGAAGGAATTGTATTCAAGGTGACCGAAAACAAAATAGAAACCGAAGGAAAACTCGTTCTTCACTCCCTGAATCCGCTTTTTGAACCTTATGACATCAGCGTCAACAGTATCCGCGAAATATGGCAGTTTGTTCACTATATCAGCCCCATTATCCCGGAAAACACCCGCTCGGAACAATATCTTATGGTTGAAACGGTAAAACAATTACGGAATGACATCCAGGCTATCCAGACCAGGCTCAATATCTGACTGTAAAAATATTTTTCAGAAAATATTTTGTTTGCCCGGAAAAGTTCTAATTTCGGCATCTGATTTTATATATGACTTTTCGTAGCTGGCTCATCATTTATTACATATATTTGTTAAAAAATAGACAATACTAAAAACTCCACACCATGAAAGTTGCAATCGTTGGATCCGGGTATGTCGGTCTGGTTACCGGCACCTGCTTTGCCGAAGTAGGAATCGAAGTCATTTGTGTTGACATCGATCAGAAAAAAATTGAAAATCTCAAACAGGGTATTATTCCCATTTATGAGCCGGGACTCGAAGAGATGGTACACCGGAACATGAAAAAAGAAAGACTAAAATTCACTACCAGTATTGCCGAGGCGCTCGAAGACTGTGAGGTGATTTTCAGCGCTGTAGGAACGCCGCCAGATGATGACGGAAGCGCTGATCTCAAATTTGTACTCAGTGTTGCTCGCGATTGCGGAAAACACATGAAGGATTACCTGCTTATCGTGACTAAAAGCACGGTTCCTGTTGGTACCGCCGAAAAAGTAAGAAAAGCAATTTCCGAAGAACTGGAAAAAAGGGGCGTCAACATTGAGTTTGATGTTGCTTCAAACCCCGAATTTTTAAAAGAAGGCGCTGCCATTGACGATTTTCTCAAACCTGATAGAATCGTGGTCGGATGCGACTCGGAACGAGCCGAAGAGCTAATGAAATCACTCTACAAACCATTTACACTGAACGGACACCCTGTTATTTTCATGGATATTACCTCCGCAGAAATGACAAAATACGCCGCCAACTCAATGCTCGCTACCAAAATCAGCTTCATGAACGACATTGCCAACCTTTGCGAAATCGTTGGCGCCGATATTAATATGGTACGAAGAGGCATCGGTTCCGACAGCCGTATCGGCAACAAGTTCATTTATCCAGGCGTTGGTTACGGCGGGTCTTGTTTCCCCAAAGATGTAAAAGCGCTGATTCACACCGCCGATGATTATCGCCATAGTTTGCGAATTCTGAAAGCCGTTGAAGCTGTGAACGAAGATCAAAAATCGGTGCTTTTCAATAAAATGGTTAAACATTATAAAGGCGATCTGAAAGGAAAAACAGTAGCAATCTGGGGACTTTCCTTTAAACCGCAAACCGACGACATGCGTGAAGCTCCATCACTGGTGATTATTCAAAAACTGCTCGATGCAGGCGTTAAAGTAAAAGCTTATGACCCTGTTGCAATGCATGAAACACAACGTATATTAGGCGACGCCATCTATTATGCCCCCGATCAGTATGATGCGCTAATTGACGCCGATTGCCTTATGCTCGTCACTGAATGGCCTGAATTTAAGTTCCCAAACTTCAATATCATTAAAAAACTGCTGAAAGACCTTGTGGTATTTGATGGCAGAAATATCTACGAAATTGCTGAGATGAAGCGTAAAGGCTATGCATATTACTGCATCGGCGTTGACACCACGAAATAATTTCTCTTGTTTTTATCTAAAACCTGGCAGCGCTGCTATGAACTGCCAGGTCTTTTAGTTTTGATATTTAAACCCAGTTATCATGATCAAGAAAAAAATTTTAGTAACCGGCGGCGCAGGATTCCTGGGTTCGCATCTTTGTGAACGTCTGCTGAATGAAGGCAATGAAGTAGTTTGTCTCGATAATTATTTTACCGGGCAAAAACAAAATGTGGTACACCTTCTCAAAAACCCATTCTTTGAACTAATTCGCCATGATGTCACTATGCCGTTTTTTATCGAAGTTGACGAAATATATAACCTTGCCTGTCCTGCCTCTCCCATTCATTATCAGTATAATGCCATAAAAACAGTAAAAACATCGGTGATGGGCGCCATCAATATGCTCGGTCTCGCTAAAAGAATCAAGGCGCGCGTGTTACAGGCTTCCACCAGCGAAGTTTACGGTGATCCGGAAATACATCCACAGGTTGAATCATACTGGGGACACGTAAATCCGATTGGAATCCGCTCCTGTTATGATGAAGGAAAACGTATCGCAGAAACCTTGTTTGTCAATTATCATCAGCAGAATGATGTGAGAATCAAAATCATGCGCATTTTCAACACTTATGGACCCAGGATGCACCCCCACGACGGTCGCGTGGTTTCCAATTTTATTGTACAGGCGCTGAAAGATGAAGATATTACCATGTATGGAAATGGTTTACAATCGAGAAGTTTCTGTTACGTTGACGATTTGATCGATGGCATGATCCGGTTGATGAATTCCCGCGAAGAGTTTACCGGTCCGGTGAATATTGGAAACCCAAATGAGTTTACCATGCTTGAACTGGCTGAAAAGGTAATCAGATTAACCGGGTCAAAATCGAAAATCATTTATATGCCTTTGCCTGCTGATGATCCCACTCAACGGCAGCCAAACATCTCTCTCGCCAAAAAAGAACTTGGCTG
>JAPLDO010000080.1 GCA_026391715.1 Bacteroidota bacterium | reverse complement strand
CGGGCCAGATGCCATAAAAAAGATTGAAAAGATTGAAAAGATTGAAAAGATTGGGCTTGCAACATAATCCCAAAAGGATGACAGGATATAGAAAGAATATTGAATAACAGAGTGAAATATCGTAAATTTGTATTGGTGTTATGCCTAATGATATTTGCTTTTTACCAAGTGTTTTACTAAATTTGATAAATTTATTTAGAACAGAAATGAGAACGATAAGTATAGAAATAGATAAAAATCAGTTTATTAGCATCTTAAATAAACTTGACGATAGTGATAAACTGGAGATTTTCAATGAATTGAAGAAGTCTTTGTTTCTTAAGAGGTTTAATAAACTCCTTAAATCAACCAGGACTAATGAATTGACTTTGGAGGAAATAACCAAAGAAGTTGAATCTGTCAGGAAACACAGATATGAAAAGAAGAACCAGGAAATATAAAATTATTATTGACACGAATATTTGGATTTCGTTCTTGATTGGCAAGAGTTTACGAGGTCTTCAAAACCATATTTTCTCTCTGAGCATAAAAATAATCACTTGCAAGGAACAGTACAACGAATTATCAGAAGTTTTTAAAAAACCAAAAATCAAAAAATACTTTTCCAAAGAACAAGTGGAAGAATTTTTTGAATTACTTGATGAATCATCTGACTGCATAGAATTAGTTACAAAATCCAAAGTTTGTAGAGACGAGAAAGACAACTATTTAGTTTCCTTAGCCATAGACTCACATTCTAATTTCTTAATTACCGGAGACAAAGACTTACTTGAATTTGATAGAATTGGTGAGACTCTTGTTGTGAAATTTAGTGATTTTGAACAACTACTAAAACAATAAATCACCGGGCATAATCGAGTAGGAACAATTGACGACAATATATGCGCTGAAATCAAAATATCTTTATCAAAAGTATTATCTATTGATTTAGATCAAGATGATAAATAAAAAATAGCCATAAAATACAACCCGCAAAACTGCTCCAAAATCCTTTGACGAGCTTATCAAATCGCTGAAAGAGGTTCAGCGAGGTTGGGTAAATTACTTCCGTATGGCAAGTATTACCAACAAACTCAAAAACCTCGACGGCTGGGTTCGTAATCGTTTGAGGTACTGTATCTGGCACGATTGGAAGAAACCGGAACGGAGAAGGAATTTTTTGGTCGTTTCCATAAGCGTTTCATCATTGATTTTTTTCTACTTTTGCCGCTTTCGTCTTCAAATTTGTTCTTATGCAAAACAGATCCTCCTTTTCAAAGCTACTTCCGGTACTTTTCGGATTTTTCATCATGGGTTTTGTTGATGTTGTTGGTATTGCGACCAATTACGTGAAACAGGATTTCGCTCTGAGCGATACATTGGCAAATCTTTTACCGATGATGGTTTTTCTATGGTTTGCCGTGTTTTCAGTTCCAACCGGACTGCTGATGAATTCCATGGGACGTAAAAAAACAGTTATTCTGAGTATGGTCATAACCTTTGTGGCGATGCTGGTGCCGCTCGCTGCCTATAAGTTTGAAGTGGTTCTGGTTGCCTTTGCAGCGCTCGGAATCGGCAACACAATTCTCCAGGTTTCGCTGAATCCTTTGTTGTCGAATGTAGTGCGCGGCGAATTGCTCACCAGCAGCCTCACCTGGGGGCAATTTATCAAAGCCATCGCTTCTTTTCTCGGACCAATTATCGCAGGCTTTGCCGCCGCCGGTCTTGGTAACTGGAAAATTCTCTTCCCGATTTTTGCCTGTTTAACTCTGATTTCAACTTTATGGCTAATCTTTACTACAATTGATGAAGAACCGGCAAAAGGTAAAACCTCCTCATTTGCCGCTTGTTTAGGTTTACTGAAGGATCCGGTAATCCTAATGTTTTTTCTGGGGATAATCGCCGTGGTTGGAATTGACGTCGGGCTGAACATCACCGTTCCAAAATTTCTGATGGAACGGTGCAATATTCTTCTTGACAAGGCAGGTTTTGGAACAAGCCTCTACTTTATCGCCCGTACAAGCGGAACTTTTGTCGGCGCAATTCTCCTTGCGAAACTGGCTCCGCGAAAGTTTTTTATTATCAGCATGATCGCGGCAATTGCCGGTATGCTTGTCATGCTTGCCATGAACAACATCTGGGCGATCCTTGTCCTGATTTTTATTATTGGTTTTGCCGTTGCCAACGTCTTTTCCATTATTTTTTCAGCCGCTTTGCAACGATTGCCTGGTCGCGCCAACGAGATTTCGGGATTGATGATTATGGGCGTTGCCGGCGGCGCAATTATTCCTCCGCTGATGGGCGTCGTTTCGGACGTCATGGGGCAAACCGGCGGATTGGCTGTGTTGCTGATCGCGATGGGTTATTTGCTGTTTTGCGCATGGCGAATGAAACCCAATTACAAAAATTTATAACGTCGGATAGAACAACTTATCGCCACCAGCCTTTAAGTCGCCAACTTATATATCAACAACCACCTTACTGTAAATACCTTAAAAATATTGGGTTTCACGTTTATCTGATGTTCTCGCGAATCTTTATTGTCCCTCTTTTTATTATTTCTTTGTGGAACTTACCGCTTGCAGGTCATACCCAGGGAGAGTTCAATAAATGGTATTTCGGAGTAAATGCCGGGATTGATTTTAATTCAACACCTCCTGTCGGATTGAGCGGCAGCGCAATGAATACAATGTATACCAGTGCATGTGTTACCGATTCGCTCGGAAATTTGCTGTTTTATTCCCAGGGATTGAGTGTTTATAATCGCAATCACCAGGTCATGCCAAACGGAAACGGTTTATTTGGAGGCCAAAATACGCAAGGGGTTTTTGCGGTGAAAAAACCAGGTTCGGAAAATCTCTATTTTTTGTTTACAGTCTATTTTAATTTAATGCCGCTCAACTATGGACTTTACTATTCCTTGATTGACATGAATCTCAACGGAGGCATTGGGGATGTCGTTTCAGGATTTAAAAACATACCTGTCGCTGGAGGCGAGGATGTCATTAACGGAATCCATGGCGCCCGACACTTTAACAACAAGGATGCCTGGATTGTTGTTCGAAAAACAACCACGAATGAATATGCTGCATACCGCGTTACCTCTTCCGGCATCAGCTCCACTCCTGTTTTAAGTTCATGTTCTGTAGCCGGTTGTGGTTTCTACAGTTGCGGTTATGTTGAGGTAAAGATTTCTCAGGATGGAACAAGGTATGTCTTTGTAAGTAATAATCCACAACAAAATATGCATGTTGCCGAAGTTGGTTTATTCAATTGTAATACTGGTGTTTTAACTCCATTATTTCAGTTTCGTCCTGTAAACCCTCTGAATTTGGCATTTGTGGATCCACGGAACATTGAGTTTTCACCTGATTCCAAACGGTTGTATGTGGCTACAACCTATTATACGGCAGGTACAAGCAGATTCGTTTTCCAATATGACCTTTCCTTTTTAGATTCGACCCAGTTTATGCAAAGCCAATTGCTAATTTCATCCACCCATGAAGGACAATCTTTACAACTGGGTTCTGACGGAAAAATTTATCAAACCAGTGGAAATGTTGATTCCTTGAATGTAATCAACAATCCGAATGTTCATGGTCTGGGTTGTAATTTCCAAACCAATGCCATATCCCTTGCCAACGGAACATTTAATCATAGTGGATTACCCCAGTTTCTTCAACGATACAAAGCCTACATCCATTCTTTTGGTAATTGTCAGAATGATTCTGTGCATTTCTCTGCCGACATCTGGCCTTTGGCAGATACAACACGTTGGAATTTCGGCGACCCGGCATCCGACGCTGGCAACATTTCAACCCTGACTGCACCAGCACACCTGTATGCCAATCCGGGAACATACATGGTGACGCTGTATGTCAGGCACAATGACAACCGAACAGATACAACCTGGCGGACCATCACAATAGATCCAAGTCCGGCGCCATCCCTGGGTACTGACAGAACAATCTGCACCGGGAATACCGCAATCTTTGATGCCGGTTTCTGTTCCGGATGCACTTACGAGTGGAAGAATGTCGGCTCAGGGCTGATCGTTGGTACCACCCAGACCTTCACCACCGGAACTGCGGGTTTTTATGGCGTGATAGTTACCAATACGAACGGATGCACAGGATCAGATACTGTCCAACTGATAACCACAATAATACCTGCGGTTAACAATGATACTCTGGCAAAGACCATTTGTTCAGGCGCATCAACGAATATTCCGTTAACCGGCAATGTTCCCGAAGTTATGTTTCACTGGACAGCTACGCTTACCGCAGGCACTATTTCAGGTTTCTCAGCAGATTCAGGACTGGCGATAAACCAAACCCTGATAAATAACGGCGCAACCGCCGGGGTAGTCTCGTATCAAATTACCCCGAAGATCGGCGATTGTGCCGGCGCCAACGTTGATTTTCCAGTGACAGTAAATATTGGAGATCCGGTGGATGTATCTATTACCGCTTCCGGCAATACCGTTTGTGCCGGAACGACGGTAACATTTACGGCAACCGCTGTCAATCCCGGTACCAGTCCGGTTTATCAGTGGAAAGTCAATTCTGCCGATTCGGGACTTAACTCTCCGATATTTACTTATGTACCGGCAAATGGAGAAATCGTGACATGTATTCTGACTTCATCAAATACAGTGTGCACTTCAAACAATCCGGCGACCTCGAATTCAATTACGATGGTGGTCAATCCTCTCCAGCCAGTAAGTGTGACTATTACACCGTCGGCAAACCCGGTTTGTGCCGGAACCTCGGTAAACTTCAATGCAATTCCGATAAATGGCGGGGCAATGCATATTTACCAATGGAAAGTAAACGGAACCAATGAGGGAACCAATAATCCGGTTTTCACCTTTT
>JAPLDO010000204.1 GCA_026391715.1 Bacteroidota bacterium | reverse complement strand
CAGCCGAATCGCGCACCCTGATGGTATAAGTGAACCCCGGCGCCAGACTACCGAAGGTGGTTGAACTTTGCCAGTTGATGCCATCCTTACTATATTCGAGGGTGACGCCCAGGGGAGAAGTAACAACGATGGTTCCGGTGGGAAGCAAACAGGTGGGTTGCGTTAAATTTGCCAACGGCGCTGCCGGCGCATTGGGAACAACATTGATAACGAAATTCGAAGACGAAACACAGGAAAGGTCGCCAGCCGAATCGCGCACCCTGATGGTATAAGTGAACCCCGGCGCCAGACTACCGAAGGTGGTTGAACTTTGCCAGTTGATGCCATCCTTACTATATTCGAGGGTGACGCCCAGGGGAGAAATAACAACGATGGTTCCGGTTGGAAGCAAACAGGTGGGTTGAGTTAAATTTGCCAACGGCGCTGCCGGCGCATTGGGCACGGCATTGATGACGAAAACCGAAGACGAAACACAGGAAAGATCGCCTGCCGAATCGCGAACCCTGATGGTATAAGTGAAACCCGGCGCCAGACTGCCGAAGGTGGTTGAACTTTGCCAGTTGATGCCATCCTTACTATATTCGAGGGTGGCGCCCAGGGGCGAAGTAACAACGATTGTTCCGGTGGGAAGCAAACAGGTTGGTTGAGTTAAGGTTGCAAGCGGCGTTGCCGGTGCAATAGGCACAGCATTGATGGTTACATTTGTACCTGCCGAATTACAACCTTCAGAATTCTTTACGGTTACTGTGTAGGTGTTTGGTATCAGATTGCTGAATGTCGCACTTGATTGATAAGCGCCGCCAATGCTGTATGAATAGCCTGTCCCAATGGGAGCGGTTACGGTGATCGATCCGGTTGGTACGGCGTAAGTGGGCTGAGTAGTGATGGCAGTTGGCGCTATGGGTTGGGAACCAATGGTTACTAAATTATTGTGCAATAAAAGAGCTCCAGCCTTTGTAAGCCCTCTGCCAAGAAGTGTTGATCCTTCCAATAGTTCTATTTGTCCGTTGGAGATAACATTGCCCCTGAAAACAGAATAATCGCCCAACGAGAATGCTCCGGTTATCCACCAATACACATTGCACAAAGATGCTGAATTGATCAGAAGTACATTTGAATATGTGCCGGTAGTAAATGCGCCATCAATCTTGAAGATGAATAATGCGTTTGGATTTCCTTGCGCATCCAGCGTTAAATCACCGTTTAATGTTGTAGCAGCGCCTGTACAATAAACATCAGGTGTGAGTATCTGGTTATTTCCCAGGGTGACGCCAATCACAGCGTTGCAGGTCAATCCGCCTAAATAACTATATGCAAGTCCCAAATCTGTTGCAGCTTGCGATGATGTGGGATCTGCCACATGAATTTGTCCGGTTACCGATCCCGGAGGAAATCCGGTAAATGCACCTGCATTCGTGCCAATATCGCCGGTTACAATTGTTGGTCCAACATTGTTAAATGCGCCTACTGAAGTAAATAAGGCAAAACTTGAAGCAGCCCCTAAATCAGGGGCTTGCGCTAAATTTACCAAGGGCATTAACAGCATTGCGACGGCGGTTAATACATTGATTAGATGTGTTTTCATTTTTTTCAGATTTGGTTTGTATTAAATTGTGACTGTCAACCTGGTGTTTCAGGCAGCCTTTTCCCGCTATGATTTAAATTTGCGGAATAGTTATTTATTGTTGATTATATCAATGATAACTGTGCGGTTGTAGAATCGTTCCTCAGGAAAATTATTATCAAACGGCGATAATTTTTGATTCTCACCAAAGCCGTAAACTTCAAACCTGACATCACTTCTGCCAGCTTTTTTCAGACTGTTTTGAAGTATCCCCAGCACATCGTTTGCCCTGGCAAGCGACAATTTCTGATTGTACTCTTCATCGCCGATGATATCTGTATATCCGTGTATGATAACAGCGCCGCCTGCCGGAATTTTTGGCGCAATAAAGTTGGTGAGATATTTCTCATAGATGCCGCTGGCTTTCGACTCATTGAATTCATAGATAACGCTGAATCTCATTGACTCCTCGTTTTTTGTTGGGGTCCGGAGCGCCATGTTCACTGTCGTGTCCCTTTTTACGATCATGCCATTTTTTGCCTGACCGATCATTGTCACCTTGTAGTTGCCCTCCGGTTGTATGCCCAGGATGGTTTTCCCCGGGATGCTTATCATATCTGTTGAATAGGGTCCGTATTTTTGAAGATTTCCTTTATTATCCTTGATTTCCAGCGACCAGGAAGAGAATGTTTCTTTGGCGCCCACAACATTGAAGAAAATTAAACCATCCAACGGCGTTTGCTGCAAGGCCATAATTTCAACCGGCTTCGGCGGCGCATCCGCACCATCCTGATACTCCATCAACAACGCCGGTGAAGTACTCCAGATGGACGCCCTGCGGTCCCCTTCACGCAGAAGTTCGAGTTCATTCGCGCCACCCGGCTGTTCAGAAGGAATTCGGGGTTTTAACCGACCTTCTGTGATTATTCTCGCCGCTTCTATTCCAAAAATATTTACCAGATATCGTTTAATCGACTCTGCCATAGCCTGACCATCTTCAATCCCTTCCATCGAGGCTCCGGTCAACCTGACTGTTGCCGAAGGATTCTGTACCAACCGATCCCCCAGGATGTTAATAATATTATAATAGACAATCATTTGCCTGTCGGAACGACCGGACAAATTTTTAGGCACGAATAAATCCAGATGATCTTCCCTGAAATCTTTCACCTGATCTTTCTCAAGCAATATGTACCGTCCAGGTATTTCCGATGATCCTTTGTTGAAAAACACATAATTACGCAGCGGAAAAACTTCCCTGACCTTGCGTTCCACCGGAATGTTCTTTGGCGCGATTACAAAAAACCTGATTGCAGGCGCTTCCGGAACAACCGCTATCGGAACTATTACAGGTAATTCTTTAGGTTTAGGGCAACTGTAGCCGAATTTGTAAGTCAGACCAACAGTGGCAGAACTGTACATGTCGTTGACCACGCCTTTAGCGCCACCCCGGGTCATATCAAGAAGATCGGAATTTTGCCATCTCCAGGCTAATTCGATGGGTACTGAGAAGTGTTTGCTGAGGTTGAAATCAAAACCCAACCCGGCAACGACTTTAAATTGCAGATTGCTGCCTTTGATCCCACTGGTATTTCCGTCGTTAAGCAGGTTGTCTTTTTTGCCCAGATAACCATTTTCCACCCCATTTGCATCCCGCCTGACCCCATAAGATTGATCGATGCCGGCGCCCGCAAAGAGATAGGAAGAGAAGATCCTTTCGGGTTTATAACCCACAATCCAGTTTAGCCAATTAACTGAGAGTTGCAAATCGGACTCAATAATTGTGGCACTGAAACTCTGGGTGATATTCTGTGGCGTACCATTGCCATTCTCATAATCCCAAACCCATTTGTTATCCACGCTGCTTTGGACTTGACTATAAGCAATTCTGGCGCGAACTCCTAAAACCCTCGAAAACTGTTTCGTGAATACCAGACCGGCAGTATATCCAACACTTTTTGAATAAAGGTTAACCCATAAATCCCTGGATAAATCGCCATTAAACTGGGTCAAACCACCAAAAACTCCAACCGACCAATATTTATAGCAAGGGGCAGTATTGGTACGGGCATTTGTCACGGTGTTACTTTCCTGAGCCCTGGAGGCGAAGGGAATTATTGCCAGGAGTAAGGCAATAATTACCATTGATTTCTTATGATAGAACTTTTTCATAAACTGTATTTTTATAATCCCAATATTTGAATTTACTAATGCTGCTTCGTTGGGTGAAAAAAAAGTACCGTTTAACGAATACCCTGTTAAACGGCATCTTTTTCAATTAGGAGATAATCAAAGGGCTGCAATAATTTTATGCAATTCTTCTTTCGTTTTGCCAAGTTTAACTTGAAGTTTACCAAACATCTCTTCTTTTTTCCCTTCTTTAAACATCAGGTCATTATCTGTTAAAATTGCAAATTTCTGTTTGAGTTTGCCTTTCTGCTCATTCCAGTTTCCTTTTACTTCAGTGGTATTCATTTTTTTTGGTTTTTATTTCCCGCATCTGGGGGACAGGTGTGAAATTAATTTCACGATACAAAGGTGAGTCATTAAATTCCGGGAACTGTTACACAATTCATTGAAAGAGTTACATCATTCACACATTATGAATGATGTGGTTTTTATGTCTCTTTTTGATACCGGTAATTGACCTGGTAACTATAATTTTCCCAATACCTCTCCCAGATACAGTGCAATGCCGATATTCAAAACAAGCGCGAACAGCGACATAACGAAGATCACTCCCAACCGGGGAAGCATGGAGGTTACTACAATGGTTATCGTTTCCAGGAGTTTAAGCTTCGAAAGTTCATAAGTTGTTTTACTGTATGATTCAACTTTCTCAAATAACGATTCAATTGAGCAAATTGGGGTTTCCATTGTTTGAATATTTATGGTTATCCTTCTGATGAGCTTAGATTATCCTTTGCATTTTCAGCGATCCGGGTAACCTTTCGTTTAATATTGTCAACTTTTTTCCCGATTCTGTCGGTGTATTCATTGAATTTATCTTCCATCCCTTCAACAAAATCATCGCCTTTTTCAATGATTTTTTTCCGTGTGGACGACCCCTTATCGGGCGCAAATAAAATTCCTAAAGCTGCGCCAAACGCAACTCCAGCAAATACTCCAAATAAAATTTTACGAGTTCTCATAACGGTTTTATAAATTATTTTTTTAAATAATTACTAATGAATCTGATACTACAAAGGTGATCTCATTCTCACCGGAAACCGTTACACAATTCCATAAAAGAATTGCATGATTCACACTAACTGAATGCTAGCGGTGATAAACTTCAAATTAAAATAAAACGCTTTGTGGATAATTGGGACATGAGCGCCGCAAGGGCAACTTCAATTCATCACTCACACGCTTTCAAGTGTGCCCCGCTTTTTGTTCTTGAGAGATTTAAAAAAAGACGGAGTTAACCCGGTTATCTTTTTGAATTGGTGGGAAAGGTGAGCCACACTGCTGTAGTGCATTTTCCAGGCAATCTCGGAAAGGTTGAGATCGTCATACATAATGAGCTCTTTTACCCGTTCTATTTTATGAAGGATAATAAAATGCTCAATCGTAATCCCCTTGGTTTCTGAAAAGAGATTTGCCAGATAAGTATAGTCGTAGTTTAGGTTTTCACTCAGAAAATCAGAAAAGTTCGTTTTGGGCAGTTCTTCTGTATAATGAACCATTTCGATAATGACATTCTGTATCTTTTCTATCAGGATGGCTTTTTTGTCATCCATCAGTTCAAGACCTGATCTGAGCATGGCAATTTTTAACTGGTCGCGCTCATCCTGTGTAATAGTTTCCATGATCTCCACAGTCCCAAGGTCAACATTGACAAAGTGGAGTCCCAATTTCTTAAGCTCTTCTTTCACAGTCATTTTGCAGCGGGCGCTTACCATGTATTTGATGTAGAGTTTCATAGACTGGCTTTTATTACCACCAAAATTACGAATTAATTTAATTTTGAACAAGCAAAGTCCAATGGCTGCCCAGTTTACCGGCAAAAGAATGCATTTTGGTAGTTTCAAGCGCCTCCTTTAGATTCGCGGAATCCGTTGGCGCGAAGAGCTGATTAAATACGCTTATGGCTTTCCTTAACGGCGCTGCCGGGTAAACCAACTATGAAAAACTGGATTCCCTGGTCCATGTAAACCTCACCGGTTACGGCAATGGCACGGATTCCGAAAACCGCGCTTCCATAAGTTTTAACAAGCATAAAGCAGATTTTATCTGCTTTATCGGTTTAGGTGGCAAAAGGTAATACGAAAAAAACGAAAAGTTATTAACAAAATAGAGTGACAGAATTCGGGAAGGGATTATTTTGTTCTGTACATACTTGTAATCTTGGAAAGTACTTTCTCAATACCTGGGTTGTTCTGTATTTCAAATTTGTTACTCATTATTCGGGCGAGCATATAAACTAATCTTGGCTGGATGCGATGTAAGGCTCTCGCGCTTCCTTTTCAGAGATATGATTCCAGGAATCTGATTGCATCTTTCTTTTCTTTAAAAGAAGCCTCTATTTTGTCGGTTGTATTATACCTGATAATAATTTCATATTTTACCAGGGGATGCTTAGGAATGTCTTCCGAGTATTTATTAATGAAGTCAATAGCATCTGTAATATTTGTAACTGTTGATTCCTGTCCATGAAGAGGCAAGATAATTACTTTTTCAATAAATCGTGAAACCGATTCGGAGAGTAAACTGAAAAATTTTTCTACCTCAGATTTGTTCAACCTTAAAAGTTCTTTTGCAATTGGTTGCTTATCCTCTAATCGTAGCCAGCTTTCAATTTTCTTTCCAAAGTCTTGTTCAATCGTTTTTTCGTTAAATGAAACGAGGATATTTGCTTTTTTAAAAGCTTTTACTACGGTTTCGTAAGGAAAATATAAGACCCCAAAGCCTTGCGATTTCAATTGATTTAACGCTCCTTGCGTAAATACGCCAGCAAGAACAACGCCAATGAATGGAGATGAACTTTTATATTTTTCTGTTAACGGAATAATTGCGCTTTGAATTTCTTGTGATTTATTTCTGGAATGTTTTGCATATCTTCTCCACGCAGATTCGATAAATGCAACAGGTATCCCAATTTTATTTTCAGATCCACCACGTTCAAGCACAAAGTCGAGGTCGTGTTTATTTCCTTTACCATCTGTCCAGGAAACTTTTTTACCTGACCTTGCTTTTCTTACTCCTTTCTTGTCAAAGAAAAGATTGTTCTTCTTTGCAAACTTTTGAAGATGCGGTTCTATAGCTATCTCTAACAGGTCGCCAATTATCTGTCCGAATTTATGGGATAATGATTCTGCCATATTTTATCCATTAATCCATAATCTTCCTTCTTGCAAAGGAACAGTATGTTTTCTGTTTTTCCATTTGGTGTTTCGGTCTCTCAATTTCTCAAACGAGTAACTTTTAAATCCCGCAGAGATTGCTAATTCCCCTAACCATTTATCAACTGGAACATAAATTCCATAAGGAGCTGAATCTCCAATTACAAAGCACATTAAACACCCATCGCGTGTTGTTCTTCGCAGCGAAGAAAATACATCTGCAAGGTCGCTAAAGTAAGCGGCGATCATTAAATGATAATTTTTTTTGCCGCCATGATTTAGTCTTTCTTCTTTTAGTTTTAAATATACTTTTATGAGTTCTGAATGAATCGAAGATAATTTTTCATTTGATAAAAGTTCATCAATTTCATTGCCAAGTTTTGATACATGCTGAGTGCAAGCTCTTACAAGATTTTTTCGCACATTATCCTGTAGGTCCGACCACCCTGTTATGTCCCCCCAAAATGTCATTTCAAGTCTTGTTGCATCAGCATAATCATAATTGTTTGCGTATGGAGGCGATGTTATCACTAAGTCGCCCCATCCATCAGGTATTGATTTTATATTCCTTGCATCTTCGTTGTAAATTACAGAATCAACAATTTTTATATTCCTATTATGCAAACGTTTCATGTCGAGATACATGTCGTTTACTTTTTTTTCAAATGCAATAAATGGATCTAAAACTATGGATTTTGTTTTATTTGGTTGAATGTATTGCCATTGTGCCGTACCAACAGGGGAAGTTGACCGTAAAATAGATGTAATTATAAACCAATTGAAGTCTTTTATCTCTTCATCTTGCTTCATTTTAAGCCAAGATTGTTTTAGGGCTTCTAACTTTTGGATTATATCTAATGGAAAGCAACTCAGAATTAATTTTGGATATTCTGTTTTAGTAATTTCTATTGTTTTAGCTTTTTTCAATAGAGTTAAAGCTCCTTCCTTAAATTTATCACAAGGATATTTCCAGGCTAATTTTGCTTTGGCAATTTTATATATGTAAGGATGAGCTTCAATTCCAATTGATTCGACGCCTTCAAATTCACTTTCTAATAAAACTGTCCCCGAACCGGCAAAAGGGTCTATTATTCTTGTTCTACCAATTTTTTTTTCCTGTCGAATGAGTTGATTAGCCCAAACAGCAGAAAAGCCAGCCGTGTATCTATACCACTTGTGTATAGGCAAACTCATATTGTCAGCAAAAGTTGCGGAGTAGTTTTGAGCAATTATTATTTCTTCTGGAAAGAGGTCTAATTCTATATTTTTAACTGCATATCCCATTTGTCAAATGTAATCAAAAATTAAGCGCTAATGCCGGAAATTGAAACTCGTTAAAGTCGGCTGGTCAGGGATGTGTAATATAGTTTGACGCCTATCGGGTCAATCACCAGGTTTATACCCCGATTGACTTAAAATTTTCTGGGCGTCTTTTTCATTAATAAGAGCTTCAAAAGTAACTTCCGGTTGATTTTCCATATACCCTGTTACAATCTGCCATCCGATCCATTCACCCAGCCGAGGGGGAGAATCTTTTGAAAATTCGGCGGTAAAGGGACCATCGGCCATGAAGGAACGGATCAGTTTACTATCAGTGGTATAAAGCATTCTGTTTGAAATTATGGCTGCCCACACATGTTTTTCATTTTTACCAATCCAGTCGCACTGCTCTTTTGTATAGCCAATCCTGAGCCTGCCGGCAACGCCGGGAATCATGGCATTCATGAGGTAAAGTCGTTTACCTGCTTCAATAATCTGTTCAAGCAGGTTATTTCCGGGAAGTTGCGCCGGATACATTGCCTTCACCAGCGCATCCACACAATCGGGCAAAATACTTTCTTCATTCATCCGGGCAATCCTGTAAGCCGGAAGCCCATCTCCTATATATGGTTTAAAGTTTGTGCCAAGGTAATTATCGAAACCTATTAGCAAAACGCTGTCGGCAAACTGTGCCGGATATTCATAATCGCCTCCCGAAATATATGCATATACTCGTGGAACTCTGAATCCGGGTATATAATGAATGAAATGGCGGAATGCATCTGTCAATTGGTTTTCAATTTTCTCCAGATTTTGATATTTTGCAGATACTGCTGTATAAAACTCTCGGTTCCCTGGATTTTCGAGATATTGAAGCATTCCATCCAGTTTTGCCGTATCATTCAAATCGGTGCCGAGGAAGAAAGGATATTCCGGTTTCAGCGCCATCAGTTCCGATTTTAACTGCCGGGGGTTCACCTTAAAAAGATCCAGATCGTAACGATGAATTTTTACCGGAGCAATCGAAATATCTGCAACATCTATATCCAGCCGGTCTTTTTTCCGGCTACATCCTAAGATTATCAGAAAAATCAATAAATTAAGAAACAACCGTTGCTTCATATCCGCTCATTATTTTTTATTCTCATACCAAACGTTTGACCTGGACGATTATTTTAAACTCAAAAGTTGAGACCACTCCGGAAAGTGGGTATAAAAATCAAAATTTGGCTAAAGCCCGGTATATCAGCAAATTGAATTGCCACTACCTTAAGGTAGTGGCAATTGATAACCAGATAGTTAC
>JAPLDO010000075.1 GCA_026391715.1 Bacteroidota bacterium | reverse complement strand
GGGGAGGGGGTTGGGGGGTGGGGTCATTTATCTTTTTTTGGGGAGGGGGTTGGGGGGTGGGGGTCAGTTTCAACCATTTCAGTACGTTGCCTGTGAAATCATTTCTTATGGCGTTTTCCCTTGGTGATCCGGAAAATATTTGCATAAATATTTATATCTGTTACCTATATTGGTAACTTTGCAAAAAAATGCCAACATTAAAAATCATTGATTCAATTAAAATTGATATATACTCGAGAGAGCATCCCCCTCCTCATTTTCATGCAATTTATGCTGATTATGAGGCGCTAATTACTATTCCGAATTTTGACATTTATGCGGGTAAACTTCCAAAAACTCAATTTAATAAAGTAATTAATTGGGCTACTGATCATAAGAAAATGCTTATGGATAACTTTAAAAGATTAAATCCGGGAATATGAGAAAGAATATAAAAATTCCAAGAATTCTGAAAATTGAGAAAATAGATGGGCTCAAAGTATATGTAATCTTTAACAATGGAGAGACAAGGTTATTGAATTTTGCAACGATTTTAGAGGGATGGAATGTACGGGATTCTGACATTGAGAGTAAGTTGTACGACGCATCGGAGTTGCAAAAGGTAAAATTACATAATCAAACACTTTCCTGGGATAATTTATCTACCAAATTGACAGATGATAATGGGCAGGAAAAAGAATATCCTTATGAAATTGGTCCTGATGTATTGTTTAGCTTAAGTCAGAATTCAGATATTCAGGCGCAGGGATATGGAGACATCATTCGCACCGCCAGAATAAAAGCCGGATTGACGCAAAATGAGTTAGCTCATCGGGCAGGTACTACCAGGTTTTATATATCCAGATTTGAGAATAACAAATCAGATATCGAATTATCAACCTTTAAGAGAATTGTTGAGACCGGACTTGGAAAGCGACTGACTTTGCAAATTAATTAAACAATAAAAGTTGCAAAAAGTTGTACAGAGCATGGCAAAAACCGACTTTCCGGCGCGACGCGGACCTGTAATGACCTTGACCATGCCGGTATCCAGCCATTTTTGTGAATCGCCCAAACTCAGTCGCTCAATATACGGAAGTGACATTAACCGTTGAAGTTCGTTCTTTTGCCGGTAAACCAGATTGTCATACATAATACTATGTCTGTAATATGCAAATTGCTCGAAGTACGGAATCTTACGGTCTGTTTTCCATCAACTGGTGGATTGATACCTGTTGTTGACGGGATTTCCTTTTGGCTTAATGAAGCCGAAACACTGGCGATTGTTGGAGAATCGGGTTCGGGAAAAACCGTTACCGCGCTTACAATATTAAAGTTGATTCCGGAACCTCCAGGTCGGATAACCGGAGGTGAAATTTTTTACAGAGACGGAAATAATGACATTCATAATATCCTCCAACTGGATGAATCAGCAATTCAGAAGATCAGAGGACGGAGGATTTCCATGGTTTTCCAGGAACCAATGACTTCGCTTAACCCGGTTTTTACCTGTGGAAATCAGGTAGCGGAAAGTTTGCGGATTCACCTTGCAATGTCAAAGTCTGAGGCAAAATCAAGGGTACTCGAACTATTCGGCGAAGTAAGATTGCCAGATCCATCAGACGCCTTCATGGCTTATCCGCATCAATTATCGGGCGGACAGAAACAGCGGGTTATGATTGCCATGGCAATTGCCTGCAACCCGGCAATACTTATCGCCGATGAACCTACCACAGCTCTTGATGTAACCGTTCAGAAAACCATCCTCGACCTTTTGAAAAGTTTACAGCAATCGCGCAAAATGAGCATTCTATTCATCACCCATGATCTGGGGCTTGTGGCAGGATTTGCCGACCGTGTTCTGGTGATGAACCGCGGCAAAATTGTTGAGGATGG
The DNA here is from genome assembly GCA_026391715.1 of Bacteroidota bacterium. Taxonomy (GTDB): domain Bacteria; phylum Bacteroidota; class Bacteroidia; order Bacteroidales; family FEN-979; genus CAIVAT01. The sequence continues at coordinate 18,354 of JAPLDO010000075.1, read as the reverse complement.
AACAGTATCAGCAATTTTTACAACGCCGAAACACCCATATACCCGCGGATTGCTGTCGTGCAGACCACCGCTCGATATAAGACCTGAAAAACTTCCCACCATTGAGACTTTTATCAATAATGGCGAGGGAGCGGATGTAGCCGCAGAGAATCCATTAACGCGGGCTTCGAATCATGCCCGGATTTACGCTCAACAACCCATTCTGAAAATTGAAGGAATAAGCAGGAAATTCGAATCATTTCAGGCGCTTCAGACCATTAGTTTCAATATCTTTCCGGGCGAAACCCTCGGCATTGTCGGAGAATCAGGCAGCGGTAAAACAACCCTTGCGAGGGTTGCTCTTGAGTTGATACCGGCATCAACAGGAAGAGTTTTATATCAGGAACATGATATTACCCGGTTATCTTTTTCAAAACTGAAAAAACTTCGTAAAGACCTCCAGATAATTTTCCAGGATCCATATTCATCTTTGAATCCACGCAAGGCAATTGGACCGGCAATACTGGAACCTATGAAAGTTCATGGTTTATTCAGGAGCGACAAAGAAAGGAAAAACCGGGTTTTTGAATTACTTAGAAAAGTCGGGCTTCAGGAAGATCAATATTATCGTTTTCCGCATGAATTTTCCGGCGGACAGCGTCAGCGCATCTGCATTGCCCGCGCGCTGGCGGTTGAGCCCCGGCTAATCATTTGCGACGAATCGGTTTCCGCTCTCGATGTTTCCATTCAGGCGCAGGTTCTGAATTTGCTGAACGATTTGAAGCGTGAGCTGGGACTGACATATATTTTTATATCCCATGATTTGTCGGTAGTCAAATTTATGTCGGATCGGTTGATTGTTATGAAAAACGGAAGAATTGAAGAGATGGGCGACGCCGATGAAATTTATCGGAACCCGAAATCGGTTTATACCCAGAATTTGCTTGCCGCTATGCCGAAAATTGTTTTTCTGCGATGAGTTCCATCTTGGAAATAAAAGTTTGTCAGCCTTTTATCACCGCTAACGGAGTAAGTTCCACCAGTATTTTTACCAGATCCGATTGAAGTCGCATCACGTCGGTTATATCCTTGTATGCCGACGCCGCCTCTTCGAGATCATCCCGGGTTCGGATAGAATGTATTATGCCAAGCTCATCCAATCTGCGTTTTTCTTCGTCCAGATCGAGTGTCCTGATTGCCTTGGTTCTGCTCATTGTTCTTCCGGCGCCATGCGAACAGCTCATAAAACTTTCGGGGTTTCCCAGTCCTTCAACAATATATGAATGTGTTCCCTGACTTCCTGGAATAATTCCTGTTTCTCCGGCTTTTGCCGATGTAGCGCCTTTGCGGTGAACCAGAACTTTTTTCCCATAGTGTTCTTCCCATGCTGCATAGTTATGGGCGATGTTGATCGGATCGCCGAAACCGATATCCCTGAAAGAATCGCTAAAAACCTCCATGATTCGGGTAATCATCAACTTCCTGTTGGCGAAAGCAAAATCAATGCAATATTTCATTTCAAGGTAATACTCTCTCGCTTCAATGCTTTCAAAAGGAAGAAATGCCAGATCAGCTTTCTGGTCAATGGAAGAAAGCCACCGTTCATTTAATTTTTTAGCTTTATTGTTATAGAATTCTGCAACCTTCAGTCCGATGTTACGACTTCCGGAGTGAACCATTATCCAAATCTGATTTTCGGTATCCTTTTGAATTTCAATAAAGTGATTCCCGCCTCCCAAAGTGCCTATCTGCTTTATGGCTGAAAAATACTGCTGCTTTACCACATGAAGTTTATCAACTTCGTGGTTTTGTGGCATCAGGGTTTCATCCTGCCGTTCTTTATGATGATCGAAGCCAAGCGGTATGCGTTGTCTGATTGCTTCCAGAATTTCGGGTAATTTTTCTTTGAATAAACCATCATGGGTCAAACTTGTCTTCACTGCAAACATACCACAGCCGATATCAACTCCAACTGCATTGGGAATTATTACATTGTTGGCGGCAAGCACGCCTCCAATGGGCATTCCGTATCCTGAATGTGCATCAGGCATCAAACATACATGACGATAAACAAAAGGCAGGTTTGCAAGGTTTTTAACCTGTTTAATCGTGCCTTCATCCACTTCCGAAATCCACATTTTGATGGGATTTTTTTCGCTATCAAGAACTTTTTCCATGAAAAATCAATGGTTATTCAACGGTAATCCCATCCTCTGAAACTCTTTCCAGTTCAGGTAATCTGCGCCTTTTCTTTGTTCATTCATTGTAATACAGCCATCAACCGGGCAAACAATTTTACAAAGGTTGCAACCCACACATTCTTCTTCCTTTATTTTGTAAGTATTGTAAGGATGACCATCCTCTTTGAATATAGATTGGTGCGATGTGTCTTCACAAACGATATAACACAATCCGCAGTGAATACATTTTTCCTGATTAATCCGGGCAACAATATGATAATTAATGTCGAGTTCTTCCCATTTGGTTAATTTCGGAAGCGACAAACCAGTAAAATCAGCGACATTCTGATAACCCTTTTCATCCATCCAGTTGTTCATCCCGTCGCACAAATCCCTGATTATTCTGAACCCGCTAAGCATGACGGCAGTGCAAACCTGTAGGTTGCCGGAGCCAAGAAGGATAAATTCAACCGCATCCTTCCATGTTGTTATGCCACCAATTCCGGAGATGGGAATGCGGCAGGTTATTTCATCCTGTGCAAGGGTTGTGATGAATTTTAGGGCGATTGGTTTAACGGCAGGTCCGCAGTAACCGCCAAAAACAGATTTTCCGGCAACGTTTGGATTGGGAACAAGGGTATCCAGATCAATCCCCGTTACCGATTGAATGGTGTTGATGAGTGAAAGTCCATTGGAGCCGGCTTCAACAACAGCTCTCCCCACCGGTACTACCGAATGTACATTGGGCGTGAGTTTGGTTATTACAGGTATTTCGGCAACTTCCATGACCCATTCAACGATCATTCCGGCAATTTCCGGATCCTGTCCAACCGTTGCGCCCATCCCTCTTTCGACCATCCCATGCGGGCAGCCAAAGTTTAATTCCAGTCCGTGGGCGCCGGTATCCTGGACTTTTTTCACCAGTTCGTGCCAACTGTTCCGGTCGTTATCTGCCATCAGCGAGACAACCATGGCGCGATCGGGAAAAAGTCGCATTACCTCTGTTATTTCCTGTAAATTCAGATCTAAAGGTCTGTCGGAAATAAGTTCTATGTTGTTGAAGCCCGCTATTTTTTTCCCATTTAAATTCAAGGCTGAATACCGCGATGAAACATTTTTAATCTGGGTTCCAAGCGTTTTCCATACAACGCCGCCCCAGCCTGCTTCAAAAGCGCGGATGACATTTGTTATTTTGTCTGTTGGCGGACCGGAAGCCAGCCAAAAAGGATTTGGCGATTTTATGCCGAGGAAACTTGATTGGAGGTTTGCCATTGGTTCAGTAATATTGAATGTTAAATTCCGATATATGTTAAAATCGCTTTTGCGCCGTTCTTTCCATCCTGAACGGCATTTACAACTTCTTTGCCGCCATTTACCGCATCGCCTCCGGCAAACACGCCGGGAATGTTGGTTTCTGAGTTTTCGCTTATCACTATTTTCCCTTCCCTTGCCCGGATTGACGATTTGCCGATCAACTCCTCATAAGGCAACTGCCCGGTGGCTTTGATGACCATGTCAACTTCAAGAGTAAAGGTTTCACCGGTTTCAACTGGCGAAAGTCTTCCGGATGAATCAATATCGCCCAGTTTCATTTTATTGCAAACCAGTTTTTTGACTTTGCCATTTTCGCCGATTATTTCTTTTGGAGCAGCCAACCAGATGATGTGGCAGCCGTCGAGCCTTGCAATATCAAGTTGTGAATCGGTACACGGTTTTTCGTTTTCCGATCTACGGTATATCATTGTCACCTCTTTTGCTCCAAGTCTTTTTGATTGTGTGGCGGCGTCAATAGCGGTCATCCCCATTCCAATAACCGCAACCTTATCGCCAACAGCCACCTTTGAATAATCGGAAGTGCGCAGGTTATATATAAAGTTTATGGCATCAACAACACCTTCGAGCTCTTCTCCCGGAATTTTCAAACCACGGGTTTTACCCACTCCTATTCCGAGGAATACGGCGTCAAATTTTTCGCGAAGTTCCCGCAGGGTAATATCTTTTCCGAGTGTGATTCCTGTCCGAATTTCAATACCGCCGATTGCGGTAATGTAATCAACCTCCTCTTTGCAAAACTCAGGCGTGACCTTATAAGCCGCTATTCCATAAGTCATCAGACCGCCGGGTTTTTCTTCCTTTTCGAAAACAGTAACGTCAACGCCATTTAGAGACAACTCATGTGCGCATGCCAATCCGGCAGGACCGGCGCCAACGACTGCAACTTTTTTTCCGGTTGATTCTTTTCGTATTAAAAGGTTCCATTTCTCTTTCAATGCTTTTTCGGTAGAATAACGCTGGAGTTTTGCAATAGGAACCGGTTCCTCTTTAAGCAGGTTAAAAACGCATGCCCCTTCGCAAAGTTTTTCCACCGGACAAACCTTTGAACATCCCGTGCCCATTATGTTTGACAAGAATATTGTTCGCGCAGAGCCTTTTATATTTCCCGATGAAATCTGTTTGATAAACAGAGGAACATCAATGTGCGTCGGGCATAATTTTGTGCAGGGAGCGTCGTAACAGTTAATGCACCTGTTTGCTTCGATTACGGCGCCCTCATCATACTCAAAAGGAGGATGAATGTCGGAAAAAAAATCTTTCAGAACTTCTTCAGACAAGCGATTGCTTTCTATTGCCATTTCAGTGAGGGTTGGGGTTATAAATCTGTTATTCTACCGTAGGTTTCCGGTCTTCTGTCGCGGAAAAACTGCCATGTTGATCTTACTTCGTCAATCATATCGAGGTCAAATTCTGCAATGAGCAATTCATCTTTGTCCTCAGAGGCGCAGGCGAAAATCTGTCCGCGTGGATCAACAAAATAGGAGGTTCCATAGAATTTGCCAAGGTTCCAGGGCTTTTCGGTTCCCACTCTGTTGATGCAACCCATGAAATAGCCGTTGGCTGCGGCATGCGCGGGTTGCTCCAGTTTCCATAAATATTGCGACAAGCCCGCCACAGTAGCGGAGGGATTGTAAACTATTTCGGCGCCATTTAATCCGAAACATCTTGCTCCTTCAGGAAAATGGCGGTCGTAGCAGGTGTAAACGCCGATTTTGGCATATTTTGTCTGGAAAACCGGATATCCAAGATTTCCGGGTTTGAAGAAAAACTTCTCCCAAAAACCAGATACATGCGGTATATGGTTTTTCCTGTATTTTCCGAGGTAGGTTCCATCAGCGTCAATAACTGCGGCAGTATTATAAAGAACGCCTGGTTGTTCCTTTTCATAAATAGGAACCACAATTGCCATATCGTACTTTTTGGCATAAGCAGCCATCAATTCGGTTGTAGGTCCCGGGACCGGTTCTGCGGAGGCATACCATTTTTTATCCTGTCCCGGACAGAAATATGGCGTGTTAAAGATCTCCTGGAAACAAAGGATCTGAACGCCTTTTTCTCCTGCTTGCTCAATATAGGGAATGTGTTTCTGCACCATGGCGTCACAGATTTCGCTGATAGTTCCTTCACCTTCTGTAATTGCAAGGCTCATCTGAATGAGGCCTGATTTAATGATTCGTGGCATAGTTTATAATTTTTGGAGTTTGGATTCTTCTATTTGATAATTTAGTTATTATCCGACGTCATTTAATTTCATGATTTACAGTACGCTTTATCTTAATACAAATGTAAAAGAAAAGTTAAACTTTACAAATACCTTTTTATAGAAGAAACCTGATTGGATGGTTACTACAAAAATGCTAATAACGCATCTTTTGTAGTCAGTTCATTTATACTCCTGTTGCTGAACGCTGGCGATATAAATCATTAGATAAACGGTGTTTCAATTGTACTTTTTTTCAAATCGGGATAGGGGTATCGCTAATACATGGTGTATTATTATTAGAATAAAATAAACTACTAACCTAAATTTTTATCAAAAATGAAAACCAGAAATCTATTCCGCTTTGGCATCCTGCTTATCGCCATTATGGGGCTTACTGTTACAGGATGTAAAAAAGACAAGAAAGATGCAACTTTTGATTCATCTTCCTTGCAGCAACTCTCAAATGATGAGGCTTCCGTTCAAAATGCTTCAGATGAAGCCATGAATGATGTTGACCTTTTCCTTGCTACAACAAACACTAAATCTACCGACGCGCTGCCTTGTAATGCCACACTTGATTCTGTCAGGACAGTAAATGACACTATTACAAAGTACATTACCTACAACGGGTTTAATTGCAATCATACCCGCTTCCGTACCGGAAAGGTTCAGATCAGCAAACTCGTTAACACGCCCTGGTCACAAGCCGGGGCTATGGTGATTGTCAAGCATATTAACTTTACTATAAGGAAGGTTTCCAACAATAAAACAATCACTATTAACGGAATAAAAACACACCAGAACGTAACCGGCGGGGCGCTTTGGCAACTTGGTAGCGGAGTAACATCCATAGTTCATAAAACATGGGGAACGGAGACTGTAACATTGAATGATACTATTACACGTTCGTGGCAAGTTGCCCGCCAGAAAACTTTCACCGGAATACCCGGGGAAATTATCCTGACGCTTGACGGATTTGGGAATGAAGGCGGATATTCAAATCTGGTTGTTTGGGGAGTGAATCGTCATGGCGAGAATTTCTATACACAGATTCCGCAATCGCTTGTACTTCGTCAGGTATGTGACTGGGATCCGGTGTCCGGAATCAAAATTCATCAGATTCCTTCCGACGCAAAAAGCGCTACGCTTACCTTTGGTTACAACAGCAATAACCAGCCTGTAACCGGCATTGAATGTCCCACAAAATTCAAAGTTGACTGGCAGAAAAACAACCAGTCGGGAACGGTGTATCTCTGGTTATAACACAAACGTTTAATAAAAATGCAAAAGGCGGCTCTTTATGAGAACCGCCTTTTACATTTTTAGTTGGTAAGCTGGTAAGCTGGTAAGTAATAAAAACTAACGTCCTTCGTCCTTCGTTCTATTGCAAAGTAAACTTAATCGGAAGGTTAAACTGAACGCGAACCGGAACGCCGCGTTGTTTACCGGCTACCCATTTAGGCATTGCTTTTACAACGCGTATGGCTTCTTCGTCGCAACCTCCACCGATGCCGCGAAGAACCCGAACATCGCTGATAGAGCCATCAATTTCAACCACGAAGGTTACAAACACTCTTCCCTGAATACCCAATTCCTTGGCTTCTTCGGGATATTTGATATTTTGTTGAAGGAATGAAATACGGGCTTCTTCGCCGCCGGGGTAACCAGGCTGTTCTTCAACGACTGTAAATATTTCAGCCTGAACAGGTGTTTCAATTACTTTTGGACCTTCATCTTTAACTTCAACAACAACATCTTCCGTTGGCGCTTCTACATTACCTTTTTTATTCAGATCGTCCATAGAGGTAAGACCAGTTTCGATTGTTGTATCATCAACAACAACAGGCGCTGTGAATTTAACCTTTTCAACCATTTGTTCCGGTGGAGGAGGGGGAGGAGGTGGTGGCGGGGCTTCTTCCTGTTTCAGGTTCTCGAATTTAACGCCAATCTCTTTTTCCTTTTCTCTGATAAGCCTTTCCTTGTTGATATAGGCATTTATCAGGGGATAGGCAACAACAGCGCCTATCAGAACAAAACCAAAGATCATGGATACAATTACATATTTCCTGTACTTTTTACGCAGGTAATAAGAACCATATTCCTTGTTCCTGTTTTTGAAAACAATATCCTCCAGCGGTTCTACTCGCTGCTTTTCAATTGCCATAAGTTATATTTTTAAAGTGTTTAAACACATTTTCATCTGTTATTTCGGAGCATTTTTCAGTAGTTCGGTTTCGGCTGGTGTGAAATCCACCACAGCATAACTTGCCACATTGCAGATAGCCATCTCGTCAATAATGTCAACCATATCTTTGTATTTAGCCTTATCATCGGCTTTGATAAGTATGATTGGACCTTTTTTGTCCTCCTTTTTAAATCGCTTAATCTCAGAATCGGCGGTAGTATCAGCAACAACCAGTTTCCCGGTCACACGTAAATTCCGGTAATCGGCTATTTTAGTAAATAAATCCTTATTTCTTAGTAAAAGGACTTTGCGAATACCATCTTTGCTGAAATCAGTTTTTATCAATTCCGGCATCGGTGGTTTTTTGGGATCAATCATTCCCTGGTAGTAATACACTTTATGATCGGCAGTGAGCAGAATGTTCAGTGTACGCTCAGAAGAGATTCTCGGCGCATCCTTAGGTTCGTCCTTTGGATCTTTTTCGGGCATGGTAATAACCATGACTTTGGGCTTGCTAAAAGCCGTAGTGAGCATGAAGAAGGTAATGAGCAGACACATCAGGTCGACCATAGGGGTCATATCAATGCGGGTGCTGTGTTTCTTCGCCTGGCGCTTACCACCCTTTTTCCCTTTTTCTTCAACAATTATTTCACCCATATTGGTTTTTTCTTTTAGGTATTAAAATCGCGTTGCTCTACTTGGGCATATCCTTCATGGTGACTTCGTCAGCCTGAAGGTTTGTAACGAGATTAAACTTATTAACTTTATTTTCCTGTAGCAGGTCCATGATCTTTTTAACTGTGGTATAGTCAGTTTCAGCATCACCCTTAATGGCTACTTCGGCATTCAGGTTAGTCAGGCGGGCCATACGCACCCACCATGCGAGTTGGTTGTCGGTAGAATCCATAGGAATCCCGATCTGAAGTTTGTCGCGGACTTCTGGTTCCTTAGCAATAATCCATGCTTTTATATCTTTGATGGGCATCCCGAATGAAGACATTTTTCCGAACTTATCCAATTCGATTTTGGAAAAGGTGAGCTTGTACTGCTCTGCCATTTTCTGAAGCAATTTTTCCCTGAAATGGGTAGATGTGTCTCTGCCGTTATCAATGTTGAAAAACACCTTTCCATCCTTGGCAATGAAGATCGTCATGATATCATTATCAGGAGCCTGCTTTTCCGAAACCGAAGATGGGGTTTCAATTGGCGCGGCTTCCTGCGGGCGAAATGAGGTGGTCAACATGAAGAACGTCAACAGCAATGAAAACAAATCCACCATAGGCGTCATGTCTATGTGCGGAGATCTTGCCGGTTGTTTAATTTTTGGCATAGCGTTCTCGTTTTAACTATTTTGTTCCAGCGGCAAATGACTGAACGAGGCTGAAACCGGCTTCATCAATTTTATAGGTAAAGCTATCAATCTGGGTTGAAAAGAAATTATAGAAAATGATAGCGAGTAATGAACCAAAGATACCAAATGCTGTGTTGATAAGAGCTTCTGAAATACCGTTGGCAAGCGCCAGGGCGTCTGGAGCGCCTGCCTGAGCAAGAGCGGCAAATGCCTTGATCATCCCGATAACGGTTCCCATCAAACCGGTTAATACAGAGATGGAAGCAATGGTAGAGATGATAACCAGGTTGCGGGAGAGCATCGGAAGTTCAAGCGCTGTAGCTTCTTCAAATTCTTTCTGCAATGCGAGGATTTTCTGGTCTTTTTCCAGGGTGGCGTCATTCTGTAAGGTACGGTAACGCATCAATCCGGCTTTCATTACGTTTGCCAGTGAACCTCTTTGTTTATCGCAGGCAACAATGGCTTCTTCGATTTTGTTAGTGTTAAGAAAATTCTGGAGCGTCTTCACAAATACGTTGAGCCGGCCTTTTCCCCTGGCGCGGAACAGTGTGATGCCTCGTTCAACGGTGAAAATGATCACAAGAAGATTCAAGGTGATCAGAAATGGAACAATGACGCCTCCTTTATAAATAATGGCAAGATAGTTGCCTGGCAGCGGAGCGCCATCGGGATTCCCGCCTTCAAAGAACAATGGATTACCAAACACGACCTTGTAAAGGAAATAAGAAAAGGCTAATGCTACTAACATAGCGCCCACTGTAAACGTTGACCTTAAGGCTTCACCCAACGATCCGCCTTTGCTATTTGTCTTGCTCATCTGTTAAAAAGTTTTAGATTAAAGTTTGAATGAATTATAGGATTTTCTATTGAAAGGACGCGCAAAGGTAAAAAATTATTCAACTCTATCAAATAGTTGTTATTTGATCTTCTGTTTCAGCAAATCTATTACCGGTTTAACAACAGTTGCTTTTTCATCATTGGGGTTTACCATTGTCATCCGGAGATAATAATCGAGAGCTTTCTGTGCCTCCTCCTTATTTTTCTGGTCAAGCGAAAACTGGCTATAATGATAAAAAGCAAGATAATCAAACGCTTCAAACCGATCTTTCATGTATTTGGCTGTATCGCTTTGGGTCATTTCTATAACTTTATCGTACACAGGAACAGCGTATCCAGTGGTATTGAATCCTTTGGCATCCTTGATGTCAAGGTTTGATTTGGTGCGCGCCCGCCATGAAAATCCGGGAATATAATCGGACTGCATCTTATTGAAAATGGCAAGGTTAGTATCGGCTTTTACAAAATCCTGCATACTGTAATAAACTTTTCCGAGATTGTAATAATCCATTGGAATTCCTTTTTTCAAGGCGATTTTTTGTTCGTACAATTCTCTGGCTTTATCATATTTCTTAACTTTCGTCCAGCATAATGCGGCTTCTGAAATAATATCGGCTTTGGTTGTATCCATCGCATAAGCTTTCATTAGTTGTTCTGGCGCCAGCGAATCCTGTTTCATTTTCGCAAGTAACCTTCCATAGTAGGCATAATCGAGCGACCGGATTTTTTCGGGCTTTGCATTGGCAATAAATTTCCTGATAAATATGAGCCCTGAATCGTATTTCTGCGTTTCAAAATATGAATATGCCAAAGCCCTGTTTACATCATTATCCGAATTATCAACTTTCAGTATTTCATTCAGTTGATTGATTGCTTCTTTATAGTCCTTCAGTTCGATCAGGGTATTTACAAACTGTTTTCTTGCGGCTGTGTTTTTTGAAAGTTCAAGGAATTTGTAAAAGTTTTTCTTTGCCTCTTCCTGACGACCGGCGCGCGCAAGCAGTGAACCAAGTTCGCGATATGCGGGGGCAAAGGTGGAGTCCATTTTCACAACCTCCTGATAAAAATTGAGCGCTGTGGTATATTGACGGGCGCGCAGCCATAATTGACCTATACGCAGCTTGGCTTCCGGTGAGGCAGGATCGAGCGACTGGGCGTTGTTATAATTCGAGATTGCCTTTGAACCATCGTTCAGCAGGTAGAAATAGGCGTCGCCCTTAACGATAAAAAGCGTGGGGATTTTCTTATCCAGTTTTTCTGCCTGACGCAGAGCTGAAAATACGCTTGCTGTGTCATGAACTCCGGCAGTAATGTATGATTCTGCCATCTCAATCAAGATTTTGGCATGCTTTTCGGGCGCCATTTTAATCGCTTTATTTGCTTTGGAAGGTAGCAGCGCCATGGCTTTTGCAAACTCTTCCTGCGCTTTGGGAATATTCTTATTGATCAGCGCAAGTCCGCCTAATCCTACGAAATTGATTGGATTCGTCGGATCCTGCTGTGTCCCCAGTGTGTAAATTGCTCTTGCAGAATCAACTTTTTCCTGAAAAGAGACATTCATGGTATCGGAATAATACTTTTCAAGGCAGTTTCGCCCATAATAAAAGTAAAGATCTCCATTGGCAGGCGATTGCTGGATCAATTTCTTAAACATCGCTGCCGCAGCATTAAACTGTTCGCTTTTTGTGAGTTTAATGGCATCTTTCATCTCCTGTGAATAGGATTTCTGACTCAAAGCAAAAAAGAGTAGAGTGGCAACAACAACAGCAACCGGTTTGAAAAGTTTAAGCATAATCAGTATCTCCTTGAGTTTAGTGTTTAATTTCAACGATGCGCACCGGCATTGCCGCAGGAACGAGGCCTGAATGAAGAACAATCAACTGACCCTTTTCCCCAGCGAGAAATGAAGAAAAACCATAAGCCAATCCGGTATATGGTTGCCTGTTGATGCAATACACCTCGCGTGTAAATGGATAAGAGCCTTCGGCGATATAAGCCTGGTAAGGTTTGTAAAACTTCGTACCGGCATTGTTGTCTCCTTCAAGCGAAATTCCCACGACCTTGAAACGTTTCAGAAAATGGTTGGAAACGGTGTCGGCGCGGTCGCTGATCCAGTTCACGCTGATTACGCCAACGGCATTTTTGTTATTCTCCACATAATTAATGACCTCGGCATTGGTATTTACTGCAAAACAGTTTGAAGGGAATGAATCCAACCCAAATTTCTCTTTAAAGTAGCGGGGATTTCCCGATTTGAAATTATCAAAAACAACTTTCAAGTCTTTTAGTTTTGATTTTTTATTGATCTGCTCCCATGAAGTGATTTTTCCAAGGAAAATATCTTTAACAGTAGCATAGAACAGATTAGTATCAGGATTTTCATTATTCACAATTAGCGCAATACCATCAATGGCAATCTTTGTGGTTTTGGGAATGTACTGCCTTTCTTTAAGGTATTGAACCTGATTGTCGCTAAGTTTACGGTTCACAATAATCAATGAAACCGAATCATTCATAAAATCATTAAATACATCAGCCTCGGTTTTATATAAAGTATCAAGGTGAGCATATTTGTACATTGACTCGAAGGTATATGTTTGAGCCTCAATCATCAGCCGATAGGAATCATCAATTTCCACCTTGATTTGCCCAGCAGTCGGAGTGTCCTTTCCTTTCTGACTTGTATTTCCGCCACAGGATGAGATAAGCAGGAACAAAAAAGCTCCGGCAAGGTTAAAAAGCAACGGGGTGTTCATTTTCTTGATTTTCATCTCTTAATTGCTATAAATCAGCGGATTCTTTACATAGAACACAAAAATATGAAAAATATTACTTCGTCATCAATATTTAATCGGAATTATTCCTCGTTTTGCTCACGGCTTTTAGACCAGAGACGAGCGATACGGAATCCGCCGTAAAGAAATAAAAAGGCAGCAAAAATGACTTTTAGATCTTTTGATAGATATTGAAAGCGGGAACTTACAAGAATATAAACGCCGAGGACAAAATAAAGAAGGATAACAAACCAGGAGAAATACTTCGCAATTTTCTGCATTCTGGTTAGAGCTTAACCTGCCAATAAGGAATATTTTCCTGAAAAATCCATTGATTCCAGAATGCCGGACTTACTGTTTCGCCATCAGGGGTGAACAGCTTTTTCTGATAAACCGCAATCATTGGGTTGAAAATAATATCTGTTACACCAATAACAAATGAGTTAAGAATAGAGCCATCCTTTGCTTTTACCGGTTCCGCTTTCACCTCATACCGGTTAAAGACCAGTAGGTTTTTTAAAAACTCCATCCGCTCCGGAGAAACTCCGGTTTCAACCAGAGTACAACGAACTCCTTCAATTTCAACAATATTGTGTTTGCCTTTGGATAATGCCATTTTGATTTTTCGATTTAAAACAATTCGCAGAGACAGGTCTGAGACATGTCTCTACCAACAAATATTAATGCAACCCATAACTTAGATTGAATACCATTTCATAAACAACGCTTGTGAATCCAATCACAACCATGCCGGCAACGCACATTATAAGCCCCAGCCGCGTATAGTTGTCGCTTCTGAATTTTGCAATTGGTTGATCGCTGTTGTTTAGCAACATGGCTTTGATAACCAATAAATAATAGTATAGTGAAATGATTGTGTTAAGAAGAGCGATCAGCACGAGTATGTAATATCCTTGTTTTGCTGCGGCGGTAAAAAGAAAGAACTTTCCGAAAAAGCCAGCCAGCGGAGGGATTCCTGCCAATGAAAATAGCGCCAGCATCATTACCAGACTCAGGTTTGGATTGGTGCGGTACAAACCATCGTAGTCATTGATATTCTCTTTCCCGGTGCGGTTTGAAATGATTCCGATAACGCCGAAAGCGCCCAGATTTGAAAAGATATAGACCAGCACAAAATAGACTACCGTAGTCATACCAAGCTGACTTTGCCCGATTATACCGAGAAGAATGAATCCGGCTTGCGCAATGGAAGAAAATGCCAGGAACCTTTTTAAATTCTGCTGCCGCATTGCAAACAGGTTTCCTACGGTAATCGTAAGGATGGTGATAATATAAATTACGTCGCTCCAGAGAACGGCGATTTTAGCAAATACAGTATAAAGGATGATTGTGAGGACAAAAACAGATGCGCCTTTTGAGATAACAGAAAGGTAGGAAGTAACATTTACAGGAGCTCCTTCATAAACGTCGGCGGTCCAGAGATGGAAGGGTACCAGAGAGATTTTAAATGCCATGCCTGCAAAGAAAAAGATAAATGCCAGAACCTGAAGGGGCGCGCCGGTAATCAAAGGGGCAACGTCGGTGAAGTACATCGTTCCGGTTGTGCCGTAGATCATTGACAAACCATATAACAGTATTCCTGACGACAAAGCCGATGAAAAGATAAGTTTTACCCCTGCCTCGGCTGATTTTTCCTTCAAGCGTTCATAAGCTGCGAGCGCTGCCATTGGAATGGTGGCAAGTTCAAGCCCAATGTAAAACATGAGAAAATCGCCGGCTGAGATCATGTAATTCATCCCGATCAGGGTGGAAAGGATGAGCAGGAAGAACTCGCTTATCTTTTCTTTGTTCTGCTCCTGTTTCAGCCAGTCAACCGACTGAATGAATACAATAAGAACGCCAACATTCAGAATGTTTTTGAACATCATTGTCAGTTCTGTTGCCTGGTACATACCGCCAAACATAATTCCCGGCGTTCCCGGTAAAAAGCCAATAACAGTTACCGCCGCCATAAGCAGGATGGCTGGAAGGATGATTCTGCGTTTTTTTGTGTTTGGCAGAAAAATTTCGACTATCAAAAGGATTACCGTGATGACGATCAGCAGTAATTCATGTCTCATAATCAGCATTTTGTTGTATTTTTAAGTTTTTATTACCCCACCCCCAGCCACTCCCCAAAAAGTTTTTATTACCCCACCCCCAACCCCTCCCCAAAAAGGGAGGGGAGCGTGAGTTTAATTCAATCCTGGCGCCGCTGCGAGTAACTTATGAACAATTGGTCCCAATCCCTGTGTGATCATATCCGAAAGCCATAAAGGCGCTACGCCAATCAGCGTGATTCCGAAAATCAGCGTAACCACGCTGATTTTATCGTACCACTTTGCATCGGTAAGCTCCTCGTATTCAGGGTTCCTGATCTTTCCGAGTAAAAGGATACCGACAACGCGCAGAATATATACGGCAGTAACAACGATAGATGAAGCTGCAATTATGGTTGCCACGCGGTGGAAGACGTCGGCATTCTGGAAAGCCCCGACGAAGATGGTCATTTCGGCAACGAATCCGCTGAATCCGGGAAGTCCAAGAGATGCAAGACCGCCGATCACATAAGCGACGGAAAGGAATGGCATAACCTTCATCAAGCCGCCCATCTCATTGATGTACCGGGTGTGCGTTCGCCCATAAATCATCCCGATGAGAGCAAAAAAGAGGGCTGTCATAATACCGTGAGAGATCATTTGCATTATAGCGCCGTTCATGGCGGTTTGGTTGAACATCAGTATTGCGAAAAGAACCAGGGCACAATGGCTAACCGAAGAGTAGGCATTGATATATTTCAGGTCTTTCTGCCACACTGCGCCGAGCGCTCCGTAAATTACGCCAATAGTCGCAAGGATAATGAATATCCAACCGAGTTGGTGCGCCGCTCCTGGAAGAAGAAACACTGCAACCCGGTAACAACCGTATCCGCCAAGTTTCATAAGCACGCCTGCGTGAAGCATCGAAACGGCAGTAGGCGCCGATGCGTGACCGTCGGGCGACCACGTATGGAACGGGAACATGGCGCCAAGCGTTCCAAATCCTACAAAGAGAAATGGGAAAAAGAAGAGCTGAACATTCATTGGCAGCGTCTCTTTCGATATTTTGATAAGGTCGAAAGTTAATGGTCCGCCATTTGGAGCCGAATTGAAATAAATGCCTATCAAACCCAGAAGGATTAGCGCCGAACCGCCCATAAGCATCAGCGTTAGTTTCATGGCTGAATAATGACGCGGACCGCTTCCCCAGATTCCGATCAGCAAATACATTGGAATCACTGCCAGTTCATAGAAAAGAAACATGGTGAACAGGTCAAGGCTCACAAAGAAACCGAAAACCCCGGAAGCCAGAAGAATCAGAGAGGTGAAAAATTCGCGCGGAAGGTCTTTGATATCCCAACTGGCAAAAATGCCGGCAAACACTACAAGCGCTGTAAGTCCGATCATTGCAACTGAAACGCCGTCGACGCCCACAAAAAAATGGATGTTGAGGGTTTGATACCAGACATTATCCTGAACAAAAAGAACTTCGGCAAGATTTCCAGCGCGGCGTTCTGCGAGGTACATAAGAATCAGCGCGATGGCAGAAATAAGCTGCAAGCCCATACCGGCTACTGCAACCCATTTAACCTGGATATGATTCTTGCACAATAAAATACCAATTACTGTCAGAACCGGTATAATGATAAACAGTGTCAGAAAACTCATTCTTCTACAGTTTTAATTGGTCCATAAATAGGTGAATAACAATACAAGGAGTACCACTCCCGACACAAAAACCATTGCGTACTGCTGAAGTTGTCCCGATTGCAGAGTTTTAATCCGATCAGAGGCTTCATTAGTGACATAAGCTATTCCGTTCATCGAGCCGTCAACAATGTGGCGGTCGAACCAGGCAATGGGGCGTGAAATATAGTTAAAGATGATCTTTTTGGTGATGAAGATATAAACCTCGTCAATATAAAATTTGTGATAAGCCGCCCTGGAAAATCCGCCAAGCGAGTTGAAAATCTGATCGGGAATATTTGTCTCCTTCCGATAGAAAATTGTTGCCGTTCCGATTCCGAGCAAACCAACGAGTACAGCCGGAATGGCAATTCCGAGGTCGAGGTGAGCCGCGAAAGGCAACCGGTCGGCAGATACGAACATGGAGAATGGAATGAAACCGGCTAAAAGAGCGCCAACGGCGAGAAGCATCAGCGGAATCGTCATAGTCAATGGGGCTTCGTGTGGCGTATGATGATAATGTTGGTCTTTTCCCCAGAAAATTGAGTAATACAAACGAAACATATAGAAGGCGGTCAATCCTGAAACAATCATCTCCACCCAGTAAAGCATCATACTTTTATCATGCCCGGCGGCGAGAATTTCGTCTTTGCTGAAGAACCCCGAAAGGGGCGGAATTCCCGCTATTGCCAAGCATGCGATCAGGAAGGTGGCATGAGTTATCGGAAGGTGTTTTCTCAGTCCGCCCATTTCATTCATCACATTGCTGTGAACTGCATGAATAATGGCGCCGGCTCCAAGGAACAGCAGGGATTTAAAAAATGCGTGTGTAAACAAATGGAACATCGAGGCCATATAGCCAAGCCCTTCGTGCCCGTCATACCCGGAAACGCCCAGGGCAAACATCATCATCCCGATTTGTGACATAGTGGAATAAGCCAGCACCCGCTTGATGTCGAACTGGGTGCAGGCGATCACCGCCGCAAAAATCGAACTGAATGCGCCCACGTACATCACAACATCAAGAGCGACCGGAGCCGAGAAAACATAGATCGGGAAAAGACGGGCTACCAGATAAACTCCAGCAACAACCATTGTTGCAGCATGAATGAGCGCTGAAACAGGCGTAGGGCCTTCCATCGCGTCGGGCAACCATATATGCAATGGGAACATCGCCGATTTTCCGGCGCCGCCCATAAAAACAAAAATCATTGACCAGGTCATAGTTGAAAGCCCGAGGAACCATATACCCTGACCTGAAGTAAACGCCGGACTATTTGGACCTGTCAGGGTAATAAAATCAAAGGTTCCGGTAGCATAGGACAGCATCAGAATCCCGATTAGAAATCCCAGGTCGGCAAAACGGGTAACAATAAAGGCTTTTTTAGAAGCGGAGACTGCCGAATCCCTGGTGTAATAAAACCCGATCAACAGGTAGGAGGAAACGCCAACCAGTTCCCAGAAAATGTACATCTGGAAAATGTTTGTGGCCACAACCAGTCCCAACATCGAAAAACTGAACAATGACAGGGTTGCAAAAAGCCGCATGAACCCCTTTTCACCATCCATGTAGCCGATCGAATAGACATGCACCATGAATGAAACGGTTGTGATCACGATCAGCATCATGATGGAGATGGGATCAAGGAGCACGCCCATGTCGATGTGCAGGGTGTCGGTCAGGTTCAGCCAGCGCATGTTGAAGGCCAGGAACTTTTGGAAGGAGCCGTCGGCTGCCTTTGCGAGTACGAAAAAGTACCTGTAGGCGGTAACCAGCGACAGGAT
>JAPLDO010000051.1 GCA_026391715.1 Bacteroidota bacterium | reverse complement strand
AGGCCAAACCATCTGCTACAATACAACTCCGGCGCAATTAACAAGTGTTTCGCCAACGGGAGGAAATACGCCTTACGCTTATCAATGGCAATCCTCCACCGACAATACGAATTTCTCGGATATTGGCAGCGCGACAGGAACCACTTATCAACCCGGCGCATTGACTCAAACCACTTACTACCGGCAAACTCAAACCTCTGCCAGCGGTTGCGGAACGCTTACAACAAACGCGGTGACTATTACGGTTTATCCCAATTTTACTGTGGGTTCGGCGGCAGTGAGCCAGTCCATCTGTTATAATACAATGCCGGCGCAATTAACAAGTGTTGCTCCCACCGGAGGAAATACACCTTACGCTTATCAGTGGCAATCCTCCACAGACAATACGAATTTCTCGGATATTGGCAGCGCCACCGGAACTACTTACCAGCCCGGCGCATTGACGCAAACCACTTACTACCGGCAGACTCAAACCTCAGCGAGCGGTTGCGGAACGCTAATAACAAACGTTGTGACTATTACTGTTGACCCCACCACCGTTGGCGGCACAGCTACGGGCGGCGGAATTGTCTGTTACGGTACAAACAGTACGTTGCTTACTCTTACAAATCAGGTTGGAAGCGTGCTGAAATGGCAGTATTTATCCAACGGACCATCAAGTAACGCCAAGCGGGAAACATCAAATACACCCAACCCGGAAAGCGACCGACTCTCGAATAGTTTACCAAGCAGCCCAACCTGGATTGATATACCTGGAACAACAAATACCACTTACACAGCAACCAACCTGACTGCGAATACATATTTCAGGGCGGTTGTTAAGAGCGGTGAGTGTTTGATCGAAAATTCGGCTTCAACCGAGATTACTATGTTCAGCGATTACCACATCAGCGGTTATGCCAAATACGACAATAATCCAAAAACCCCGCTTGATGGTTTGAAAATCACCCTCAAGCAGGGCGGAGTTGCCATAAGACCGCCTTACACCACAGGCGCCACCGGTTTTTATGAATTTACCGGACTGGTAAACGGAACATACAGTCTTGATATAGCTTCTGCCGACCCAAGCGGACAGTGGCAAACCTGGAACGGCGTAAACAACACCGACTATCTGCTGGTTCAACGCCATGCTACAAATGTTTCCTATCTGCCCGTAAATCCTCCTGTTGTAAGGATAACCGCTGATGTAAAGTCGCCGCATACTCCTCCGGTTATTACAACGGCTGACGCTGACGCAATTCGTATGGCTGCCAAATATGGCTGGGGAAGTCCGACGCCATACTTTGAAATACCCAAATGGGTTTTTTCGGGACTGACTGCTGAAACCTCCATATCTGAAATTCCGGTGGAATGCGCCAATGTTACCCGCGATATAATGGGTTTGTGCGCCGGCGATGTGAATGGGTCATATTTACCGCCAACCGGGAATAAAACGGCGGTAGAGACGCAATGCGCGGTAGAGACGCGATGCGCGGTAGAGACGCGATGCATCGCGTCTCTACGGTTGGAAAACCGCGGAACGTTGCCCATCACGCCGGAAATTACGTTCCCGGTTCGGATGGAGACGCAAGGCATTGCGTCCCTACAAATCGGCGCCATCACGTTGATGTTGGATTTTGATCCATCGTTGATTGAAATTACGGGCGTTACCATGCCGGAAAACGGCGGCATTGACCCTTGGTTTGAAACACGCAACGGGATTTTGAATATCGGTTGGGTATCGTTGGATCCGATTAATGTCTCTCGTGATAAAACCTTGATGTTAATACACGCACGCCCCTCGTCTCTCGTCCTTCGTCCGTCGTCCTTCGTCCTCCGTTTCACATTAAACCCCAACCCATTATCCGAATTGGCGGATGGCGACGGAAATGTTATTGGTAACGCGATACTAACTATCGCGGATGCCGGTAATACATCATCCGTTGCGCATAACAACATGGTTACGGTTTATCCTAATCCGACATCGGATATAATCAATATTGAATATCTGATGGAACAGGAAGGCACATTCAGCGCTGAGATGATGAATCTGGCAGGTGTTGTGGTTGCAAAAGCTGACCGGATCGCCTGCAAAACAGGATTGAACAAGGCGACTATGAACCTTCGGGATTTGCCGAATGGGGCGTATTTGCTGAAGTTGACGCTTGGAGATCAGACAGAAGTGCGAAAGGTTGTTGTTAACAGGTAGGCGCGTATTAAACACTGACAGGTCTTGTAAAAAAAATGTAAATTTGTATTTCCACAAAAAAGTTAAAACATGATCAAAAAAAACGTAGAAACAGCGATAAACGAACAAATCAAACGCGAAGAACACTCCTCGCGAATCTATCTTGCCATGGCTTCCTGGGCTGAACAAAACGGTTACCCTGGCGCTGCCAACTGGCTGTATGTTCAAACTGAGGAGGAACGTATTCACATGCTTAAGTTGGTTCATTATTTAAACGACCGCGGCGGCGCAGCAATAATTCCTGCGCTGGACGCTCCAGCCGCCAGTTTCAAGTCGTTGCCTGATGTATTTCAGGAGGTTCTTAAGCACGAAGAATATATCTCGGCTTCGATCAACGAACTCTATGCAATCTGCACTAATGAAAAGGATTTCACAACTGCCAACTACCTGCAATGGTACATCACCGAGCAGATTGAGGAGGAGAAAACCGTACGCAGCATTCTCGACCAGATCAAACTGGCTGGCGCCGATAAGGGCGGTCCTTTTATGATGGATAAGGAATTCGCAGCAATGGCAACCGTTAAAAGGGCGGCATTGGCGCTGAGCGGCGGCGCTAATGCAGTAATTTAACAAATTTATTGTACCATGTCCGCCCATATTTGCGGATCAACGCCACTTCCAGAAACCGGTAAAGCGGCGTTTTTTCATTGTAGCCTTTCACCAGAGCCTTCTGACAGATGGGCCATTTGTGGTAATTAAGCATGTCATTTATAGATGTTGACCTGATCCTGATGGGATAAAGATGACATGAAACAGGCTTGGCAAAGGTTATCTTTTTTTCCTGATATGCCTTCTCAATTGCACACCTCGCAATGTTGTTGTCGAAGTAAACAAAAACGCATTCTTTGCCGTTGACAAGCGGCGTAACAAATTTCCCCTCCGCATCATAATCAAAAACCCCAAGCAGTTCAACTTCCCTGATCCCTTCCTCAACCATGAAGGGTTTGATCTCGTCAATGTAATCCTCCAGAAGGGAAATTTCTTCTTCCTCCAGCGGCGCGCCGGCGTCACCCTCCACACAACAGGCGCCCTTGCACTTTTCCATATCACAGCAAAAAAACACTGTTCCTATCTCATCTGAAATTATAGTATTTTCAAGTATTATCACGGCATGGTTATTAATCGTTCTGTGGAGACGCAATGCATTGCGTCTCTATTACTGTTCTATTTCCGCGACGGTTTATAACGTCGCCAGAACCTGTATCTTGTAAATGAAGTATAATAAAATAGTTGTCTGACGGCATGTATTTTTAAGAGATAATGATAGATACGATAAGATACAACCATCACGAGGAAAGTAAGAACCCAACCTGTAATTGTAACTCCAGATTGTGCCCAGCCATTATCTGCCGGGATGGCTATAAATTTGCCAACTCCTTTCCAGAACCAGATCATAATTCCCATGTTGAGCAGGCACATAATGCCAATGATGTAGCCATGCGCTGTTTCGATAGCCCGTTTGGGGCAATCATTCATACACCGCATACAGCTTTCGCAACGATATGACCAAAAGGGACGATTGTCAACTGTAAGAATGGCTTTCACCGGGCAGTTGTTGATGCACAGGTCGCATTTGTCGCAGGCGTCGCTGGCATAGAATGATTTGGCAAGAATGAAACGTCCAACGAAAAAATAACCGATACTAACCGGAGAGATCAGCAAATCCTGGATTATGTCGCGGAAAGCTGTATAAACCCGCTTTCCATCGAGGATATTGTTTGCAAAAATCAGAGTAATCCGTTTACAGCGACGATACATTGATTTTACTACCTTTTCCTTCACGCCGGGATGAACGGAAATCCAGTTCGACGGCAGGTCAATGGACCGCAATCCCACTATTCGGTAGCCTTTAACGAGCAGGACCAGAGCCGATAGCCACAAAGCAATGCCGCTAAGTCCAGGAACAAACCATTTGGAAAGTTTCAGCCCTGCGCGGGTATTCATCAGAAAAGCCTTGTTTCCATTCGACTGTGGGAAGCGGAAGATAAAGTACATCATTGCCGGCGGGTAGTTGAATCCATGTGTAGGGCTTATAAATCCGATCAAAGAACCCACAGGAGGGGGTTCGATCCGCTTCCGGTCCATTTTGGCAATATCGTAAGCATGAACCGGAATGTTTCTTTCCTGTGCCGCGCCCGAAAACCAACCTGCAACATTACGGGCGTTTCCGGTGCCGGAAAAGAAATATAGACTAAGAGAACAATTCATTTCGCAGAAATGTAAAGGTTACTTTCTGTTTCAGCCAATAAAGGCAGATAAAAAACCGACAGAAAATCAAGTAGACAGTCGGTTTACACGATCAAACGATAATCGGGAAGCTGGCGGGCAATGAATCATTTTATCCCCTGACAGTCTGTTTTTTAACCTTTAAATGTATTTTTCACCCTTTTCGAGCAATACATCATTAACAAACTGCCGGATCTGCTGTTCGTCGGTTTTGCGGCATACGAGAAGAACATTTTCCGAATCCACCACTATGTAGTCGTTGAGACCCTCGAGTACCACCAACTTTTCTTTCGGCATGTTCACAATACAGTTCGACGAATCGTAAACCATCACATTTTTTCCGACCACAGTATTGCCATTTTTGTCTTTCGGACAGTTTTCGTAAAGCGAACCCCAGGTTCCCAGGTCGGACCAGCCGAAATCGGCGGCGAGAACATAAACATTGTCGGCTTTTTCCATTATGCCATAGTCAATGGAAATGCTTTTGCAGATGGTATATGTGTTATCAATGAACGATTTTTCATCTTTGGTTCCATATTTACCAATCCCTTTCTTAAAAAGCGCGTCAACGTCGGGAAGGTGATTTTCAAAAGCCTGCATGATGCTTTTCAGCGACCAGATGAAAATCCCTGAATTCCAGAGGAAGTCGCCACATTCAAGGAACTTTTTTGCCAGTTCGAGGTCAGGTTTTTCGGTGAAGGTTTTCACTTTTTTAATATGCTGTTCCCTGGGATAAACATGTCCATTGCCATCGAGGTACTGGATATAGCCATAGCCTGTATCGGGTCGGCTGGGACGGATGCCGAGGGTGAGCAGCCATGGATTTTCAGTAGCGGCTTCGAGAGCGGCTTCGATATTTTTCAGGAAAACATCCTCTTTCAGAATTATATGATCAGAAGGAGCGACAACAACGCGGGCGTCAGGATCCCTTTCAAGAATGCAGTAATTGGCATAAGCAATGCATGGCGCAGTGTTGCGGCGCGAAGGTTCCATCAGGATTTGCTGCGCCGGAAGTTCGGGAATTTGTGTTTGAACCAGCTTTTTATAGATTTCATTGGTGACAATATAGATATTCTCTTTCGGGCATATCCGCCTGAAACGTTTATAGGTTTGCTGAATCAGCGTTTCCCCCGTTCCCAGTATATCAATGAATTGCTTGGGATGCGATGTCCGGCTCATTGGCCAGAACCGGGCGCCAATGCCGCCCGCCATAATTACGCAGTAATTGTGTTTCAACTTTGACATGACATAAGGTTAAAATTCCATACAAACATACGAAAGTAAAGTTACAAGTACTGATAATTTGAATTTATAAAAACCAATTCGGAAAATTTGTTCCATATTAAATTTATTCTTTCAAAGTTAGAAAACTGCTTATCTTTGTTTGTAGCCTTGTGATACAATAGTATTATTAAGGTTAAGCAGATTAAAAGCAGATTATAAATTCTCGCGATGAAAACTGATATCAAAACTTCCGCCTCGCACCTTCGTCAAAAAGCTGAAGAGTTACTGAAAAAGAAACCCATCAACGCATCAGCGGAACGACCCATCAATCCTTCCGACGCCGAAACCCTTAAACTCCTTCACGAACTTGAGGTACGCCAGATCGAGTTGGAATTGCAAAATGAAGAACTCCGCCTGGCAATAAATCAGGCAGAAGCTTTGACCGAAATCGAAAATAACTATCGCCTTTTGTTTTTCAACAATCCGCAGCCCATGATTATTTTCGACCTCGAAACCCTTGCTTTTCTCGAAGTAAATGAGGCGGCAGTAAAGAGTTATGGTTACTCAAAAGAGGAATTTTTAAAACTGAATTTAAAAGATATCCACCTTGACGAAGACAATCCCGCACTGCTAAATGATATCAAACTAACAAGGCGAACCATTAATACCGCCGGTCAATGGCGGCATATCAGGAAAAACGGAGAATTAATGTTTGTTGAAATCACGTCTCATTCAATGGTTTTTAATGGCAGGAATGCAAGGCATGTTTTAATCAATGACATTACCGCCCGGAAACAATCGGAGGCAGATTTGCTGCAAAGCGTCCAACAATGGAAAGCTATGATATCGGCGTCGCCTGATGGAATCGGAATGGCTTCCATGGATGGAAAACTGCAATTTATGTCGGATAAATTAGCCATGATGTATGGCTATTCAGTTGAAGAAAAAGATCAATATATTGGAACCTCTTTCCTTGATTTTATTGATCCGTCATATCATCAGAAGTTGATTGACAAAATTCAAAAATTGGTTACAGAAGATGGAAATCATCAGGTAACAGAATATCTTGCCGTAAAAAAAGATAAAAGCAAATTTTTTGTTGAAATTAATTCAAACGTTTTACATGATTCAAAAGGCAATCCTTCAGGTTTTCTGTATGTTGAACGCGACGTCGCCGATCGCAAGCAGGCTGAACAGAATATATGCGATCTCAATGCAAACCTTGAGCTTTTAGTTGCAGAAAGAACTGCCCAATTGACCGAAACAAATAACAACCTTATAAAAGAAATCGAAACCCGCACTCTTGCCGAAGAAGAACTTGCAACCGAAAAACAACATCTTTCCGATATTATAAAAGGCGCCAATTTGGGAACCTGGAAATGGAATGTCCAGACCGGAGAAACTACCTTCAATGAACGGTGGGCAGAAATAATTGGCTATTCGCTCGCCGAAATCTCGCCGGTAAGCATCGAAACATGGAAAAAATTTGCTCATCCCGACGATTTAAAAATTTCCGGCGAAGCGATGGAAAAGCATTTTAAAGGAGAGTGCGATTTTTATGCGGTTGAATCAAGGATGAAGCATAAGGATGGCTCATGGGTATGGGTTTTCGACAGGGGAAATGTTCAATATTGGGATAAAGATGGCAAGCCGCTTCTGATGTCGGGCACACGCCAGAATATTACCCAACACAAGCGGGCAGAGGACGAGTTAAAACTATTATCCACACGTTTGACATTAGCTTTGCATGCCGGTGGTTTGGGCGTTTGGGATTATGATATTGTCAACAACATCCTGCTATGGGACGATCAGATGTTTGCTCTCTATGGCGTCGAAAAACAGAATTTCGGCGGCGCTTACGACGCCTGGCAAACAGGTCTTCATCCGGATGATCGGGAGCGTGGCGATGCAGAAATCCAGATGGCAATCAGCGGCGAAAAAGAGTTTAATACCGAGTTCAGGGTGGTCTGGGCTAATGGCGTTATTCGCAATATCAGGGCTATGGCTATCGTTTATCGCGACAGCTCAGGAAACCCCCTTCGCATGATAGGAACCAATTGGGATATCACTGCCCAAAAACAGGCGGACTATTTAATAGAGCAACCCCGACGAAATTATGAAACCTTTTTCAACGCCATTGATGACTTCCTGTTTGTGCTCGATGAACAGGGAAACATGATTTATACCAATAATACAGTTATAAAACGCCTTGGGTATTCAACCGATGAACTTATGGGAAATTCGGTTCTTATGGTGCATCCACCCGAAAGGCGCAAAGAAGCCGGACGTATTGTTGGCGAAATGCTGGCAGGAACCGCCGAGTTTTGCCCGGTGCCGCTTCTGGTAAACAACGGGGATTATATTCCTGTTGAGACAAGAGTTAGCCAAGGTTTCTGGGATGGTAAACCCGCTATTTTCGGAGTAAGCAAGGATATGTCGAAAATCCAGTTATCGGAAGAAAAGTTTTCTAAAGCTTTTCATTCAAACGCCGCATTAATGGCAATATCGGGGTTTGAAAGTGGCAGGTTTCTCGATGTTAATGAAACATTCATTAAAATATTGGGTTATTCGCGCGAAGAGTTGATTGGAAAAACTTCATTTGAACTTCACCTTTTTGACGCTTCTGAATTACGAAACGCGATTATTGAAAACATCAAACAACATATTCCAATAAGGGAAGTTGAACTGGTGGCAAAAGCAAAATCAGGCGACGTAATATACGGGTTGTTTTCTGCCGATCTCATTCATGTTGGCAAAGATTTGTGTTTATTAACAATGATGGTTGACATCACGGCGCTAAAACGAAATGAAGAAGACCTTAAGAAAGCAAGAAGCGACGCAGACAAAGCAAATGTTGCCAAAAGCGAATTCCTCTCGCGCATGAGCCACGAACTGCGAACGCCTATGAACTCAATTCTTGGTTTTGCCCAATTGATGGAAATGAGCGAACTTTCACCGGCTCATCGCAAGGGCGTCAATTTTATTTTAAACAGCGGAAATCATCTGCTCAATTTAATAAATGAAGTGCTCGATATTTCGCGCATCGAAGCGGGTCGGATTTCAATCTCCCTCGAACCGGTTCAACTGAACGGCATTATAATACAAATGCTTGATGTTGTTTATCCGGAGGCGGCAAAGCGGCATTTGAAAACCGAATTGGTTACTTCGCCTGATAATATGCTTTTTGTCAGAGCCGACAGGCAGCGTTTACAGCAGATTCTCATTAATCTGATTAACAACGCCGTAAAATACAACCGCGAAGGTGGTTCTGTAATCATAAAAACCAAATTACAACAAACTGATGCGTCGGGAATCTCTTCGGTCAGAATTTCAATCAGCGATACCGGCATTGGAATCAAACCCGAAAATATCAATAAACTCTTTCAACCTTTCGAGCGCATTGATGGAGATAAAACCGAAACCGAAGGCACCGGGCTTGGGCTAATGGTGGTTAAAAAACTGATGACTGCAATGGGTGGAGCAGTTGGAGTTGAAAGCGTACCCGGAGAAGGGAGTACTTTTTGGATTGAGCTGCCGCTAATCGAAATTCAAACAACCAGTAAAGAACAAAACGACGAGAGAGAAAAACTTTTATCGGAGTTAATCAATGCAAACATGGAAATTGCCTTTCAGAATGAAGAGAAAGCAAAACGGGCGGAAGAACTGATTATTGCAAATAAAGAACTTGCATTTCAAAACGAAGAGAAAGCAAAACGGGCGGAAGAACTAATCTGTTTAAATAAAGAGCTTGCCTTTCAAAAGGAAGGTTCGTTAAAAACCGGTCAAATTGTAACCCGGCAAACCGGAACCATTTTATACATCGAAGATAATATTTCAAATGCCGAATTGGTTGAAGAAATTATTGCAAGCTATCGCCCGGCGATTCGCCTTATAATATCGAGGAATGGCAAACATGCTGTTACTTATGCCTCCGATTACGAGCCGGATCTAATTTTACTCGATCTCGATTTGCCCGACATTTCAGGGCATGAAGCGCTCAAACTTCTTCATGCAGAAGAAAAAACAAAGAACATTCCGGTGGTTATTATCAGCGCCGACGCTATGCCTCATCAGATTGACAGGCTCAAGAAAGCCGGCGCCGTTGACTATTTGACCAAGCCGCTTGATGTTATAATATTTTTGAGCGTTGTGGATCGGTTTATAAGGACGAGGGATGAAGGATGAAGGGATGACATGATTATAGATTTCAATTTTTTACCAGAATAAACCTGATTGCAATGAAGTTGAAAGCCGATATGATTAACGAAATACTGGAAAAACAAATCGTTTCCAACATTGATATTTTTGAAGAAAATTTTGTTGAACACATTGTCAATCAACGGATAAATGCCACCAATTCTAAAACAAATGAGTTTTACTTTTCTTATCTTGAGGAAAACATTGAAGAGCAGGCTGTTTTTCGTCAGTTGCTATACGTGAGTTTCAGTGAGTTTTTCCGAAACCCATTAACTTATGCAGCGCTTGCCAGACTAATCCTCCCGGAGATCGTTCATAGATTAAAACACAACCCGCGCCGTGAGATCAGAATTTGGTCAGCCGCCTGCGCAGCGGGTCAGGAGGCATATAGTATTGCCATGCTGCTCGAAGAAATTTCCACCATCAATGGAAACCATTTCAATTACCGCATCTTTGCCTCTGACATAAATAAAAACATACTTGCTGCCGGAGAAAACGGTATCTTCGATTCTTCAATCCTGGTTAATATTCCATTCAAATACATTCAAACCTGGTTTACTCTGGAAAACGGACGCCATAGAATCAATCCCAAACTGAGGGAAAAAATCAGTTTCATTGATTATGACCTTCTCAGCGAAACTGAATATTGCCCGCCGGAATGCATTTATGGCGATTTCGACCTTGTTATCTGTAGCAATGTTCTTTTTTATTATAAACCGGTTATTCGCGATCGAATTCTGGGCAAGATCACGCGGTGCCTCAAAATGGGCGGGTTTTTAATTACCGGTGAAGCCGAACGCGAACTGATTCCTTCAAAAATATTTTCGGAAATGTATCCTCCTTCAGCCATTTTTTCCAAAAAGATCAATTATGAAAAACCTTAAAACAGGAGTGCAGTTGCGAATCGGACTCGCCATCATCATATCCCTTGTCATTTTGCTTGGCGCTTTTTCGTGGTGGCATACCAACATTTTATGGCAGCAAACCAAAGGATTATACGAACATCCGCTTTCCGTAACCCGTTCGCTTGGCGAACTAAAGGCAGATATTCTGCTCATACACAGAGATTTGAAAGACATTTTTCTCACCCGGGATGAAAAAGTCAAAGTATTAACAATCCAGCAGATTGCCAGCCACGAGGCTGACGCCTTCAGGCAACTTGATGTGATAAAAAACCAGTATCTGGGTCCGAAAAGTGATGTTGACTCAGCGCTGCATGATTTTATAATCTGGAATTCGATGCGGGCTGAAACCCTCCGCCTGATATATGCCGGTCAAAACGATGAAGCAGCCAAACGAACAATAATTACCGGCGACAATAGTCTACAGGTTGAAAAACTTATGGATCATATTGGAATAATCAGTGATTTTGCCATAAACAAGGGAGATGAATTTTATTTTGAAGCACAAAATCGCAGCAGGGATATGAATATGCAACTGGCTTTTTTTGTTGTTTTTATTATTTGCTTCTCCATTGTTGTCAGTTATTTTCTTATCCGTAGCATCAGGAAACCCCTTGCCTTTCTGGTTAACGCTTCCGACGAATTTGGCAAAGGTAATCTCAGCGCACGGTGCGATTATCAAGGGAAGAATGAGTTTGGAAAACTAACTTCGTCATTCAATCAATTGGCAGGATCAATCCAACGGGAGATTGTTGAGCGGGAAAATACAGCGCAAATCACTGTTCTAATGCTGGAAAACGAAGATCTAAACCATTTTTCAAACACCCTGCTCAACCGTTTGATCACAAAAACAGGCGCCCAGGTAGGCGCGCTTTTTCTGTTAGACGAAACCACAAATACATATTCCTGTTTTGAGTCTATCGGATTGATAAAAGAGAATATCCGGTCATTCGACGCTAACAGCCGGGAAGGCGAATTCGGAATGGCTGTTTCAACGCGTAAATGGCAACTCATCAAGCAGATTCCAGACGACTCTGTAATGATGTTCGCCACAGTTACCGGCGTTTTCAAACCTCGCGAGATCATAACCATCCCGGTCATTTCAGGTACAGGAATACCGGCTATCATTTCACTCGCAAGTTTGCACCCATTCTATCCTGAAGCGCTTTCGCTGATCGAAAACCTCCTCCCGCTTTTGTCAACAAGAATTAACGGGTTGCTGGCAGTTCAGAAAATCCGTGACTTCTCCGAACAACTCAATATTCAAAACAAGGAACTGCAAGCCCAGAAACACGAACTTTCAATTCAGACGGTTGAAATGAGAATGCAAAATACCGAACTGGAAGCGCAAAAACAACAACTTAACGAAGCCAACCGGCTGAAAACAAGTTTCCTGTCGAATATGAGCCATGAACTCCGCACGCCCCTCAACTCGGTGATTGCTTTGTCGGGGGTTTTGAACCGGCGACTCGAAGGGCAAATTCCCGAAGAAGAGTACAGTTATCTTGAAGTGATCGAGCGAAACGGAAAGTTACTGCTGGCGCTGATCAATGATATTCTTGATATTTCGCGAATCGAAGCAGGTTATGAGGAGACCGAAATAAGCCAATTTAACATTCACAAACTTGCATCCGAAGTTTGCCTGATGATAAGCCCACAGGCAAAACTTAAGAACATCGAATTGATGACAACCGGCGACCAGGATGTTATGACGGTAACTGCCGATTATCAGAAATGCCGGCAGATTCTGCAAAATCTTGTGGGTAATGCCGTAAAGTTTACCGAAAGGGGTTCTGTTAAAGTCAATTTAAAGCAAGCGGAAAGTTCTGTTCGTATCTCTGTAACCGATACCGGAATCGGTATTGCAGAACAGCATTTGCCGCATATCTTTGATGAATTCCGCCAAGCCGACGGCAGTACTGCGCGCCGGTATGGAGGCACGGGACTGGGTTTGGCTATTGCCCGGAAATATGCTTACATTCTTGGCGGAAATATTACTGTATCAAGCAAACCGGGTGAAGGTTCGGTATTTACTTTTGTATTACCGCTGAAATACCATGGTTCAGCGGTAGGAAAAGAGGAAGTAATCTCTACATATCGTCAGAATATTATGGAAGATGGACAGGCAATGGCTGTGGGATTTCCACAAAAAACTATTCTCCTCGTTGACGACAGCGACCCGGCAATTATCCAGCTCACGGATATACTTACAGGAGGCGGTTTTCAAACCAGGGTGGCGTCAAATGGCGCCGAAGCTATTTCAATGTTAGAACAATTGTTACCCGACGGTATCATTCTCGACCTGATGATGCCCGATATTGATGGCTTTACCGTTCTGAAAACGGTGCGTGAAAATCCACGAACAGCTCATATTCCGGTTCTTATCCTCACAGCCAAACACATTACAAAGGCGGAGTTGAGCGTCCTCAAACAAAATAATATTCATCAACTAATTCAAAAGGGAGATATTAACCGGATTGAATTACTCCGGGCTGTAACAACTATGGTGACCATGGATCAATCGAAACTGTTAGCCAAAGCTCAACCGTTGGATTCAACAAAACCCCGCCCACAGATTCTGATTGTGGAAGACAATCCCGACAACATGCTTACTTTGAAAGCAATGTTGCATGATAGGTATAGTATTATTGAAGCTGTAAACGGGAAAATTGGCGTGGAGATGGCGCTTATTTACAAGCCCAACCTCATCCTGATGGATATAGCATTGCCGGAGATGAACGGCATTGAAGCATTTCGGGCGATAAGAAAAGGTCCGGAAACTAATCACATCCCAATTGTGGCAGTCACCGCCAGCGCAATGGCGGGCGAAAGAGCTACCATTATAGCAGAAGGGTTTAACGGATATATATCAAAACCAGTGGATATTGGGATACTGGAGAAATGTGTAAGGGATTGGGTGGAGAGTTAGCAGGGAGTGTAGAACAATGGACCCCACCCCCAACCCCTCCCCAAAAAGGGAGGGGGACCGGGGGGAAGGGGTCTAAAGTCAGGGGCAATAACGTGCTGATTGTAGCAATGTAGCAAAAAAATGACTTTTAGGAGTGGAATCAATAATAGAACCATAAAATTATGAATTATCCAAAGAGAGTTACTATAGGCGATATTACCGTCAGAGACGGGTTTCAGCATGAAGAGATTTTTATTCCTACCGACGCAAAGGTTTGGCTGGCGGAGCAGTTGATTCTCGCTGGTTTCAGGCACATTGAAGTTACCAACCTTGGAAATCCTGCCGGGATGCCGCAATTCAGGGACGCCGATGAAGTTTTAAAACGACTTCGCGCCGGAAAGGTGTTGGCTTCATCAACTGATAAGGTTTCGCTAACAACCATTACAATCCGCGAGAAGGCGATTGAACGTGCCATCCAGGCGCGGAAAGAGGGCTGGGGTCCTGACAGGATACTGTTGATGGTCTCTACCAGCGAATCGCATCACAGGAAAAATTCGGGATTGAGCCTCGAAGATTACTGGAAGATGGCAGAGAAATATATTCCCATTGCCAAAGCAGCAGGACTGAAAGTGAACGGAACGGTAAGCACAATCTGGGGCTGTCCTATTGAAGGTCCGACGAAGATGGAAAAAGCCATTGAATTCACCAAACGGTGGCTCGACATTGGCGTGAACGACGTGGAACACGCCGACCACGACGGTTCCGCCTCGCCCGACAGGGTTTACCGCTACTACTCAATGCTGCTCGATTCCGGGGTCAGGGTTGAGAAGCAGATCGTCCATTTTCATACAACCCGCGGCTGGGGACTTGCAAACGTGCTTGCCGCCCTTCAGGCAGGAATGGTCAACTACGAAGCCACTATGGGCGGCATTGGCGGACAACCTGCCAATTTTGTCAGCGGGGTTCCTGTGGCTGGCACCGGAAGCTATTATTATAAAGACCCAAACCTTGTGGGACTTGTTTCAACCGAAGATATGGTGGTGATGATGGATGAGATGGGAATAGACACCCAACTGGATATTGACAAAGTTCTTGAAATAGGCTCAATGGTTGAGCGCATCGTTGGACGGCGACTGCGTTCTGAAGCGATTAAAAATGGAAGAATTCCGAAATCACTGACTGGCAAAGGATGATGAAGATCATTGAATCGCCGCGCGAAGGAATGCAGGGGTTTTCACGGCTCATCCCGACGGAGGAAAAGATTGGTTACATCAACCATCTCCTGCGCGTTGGTTTCGATACCGTTGAAACCGGCAGCATTGTTTCGCCAAAGGCAATTCCGCAGATGGCTGACTCGCTGGAAACGCTTCAAAAACTTGATTTCACAGGAAACCATTCCAATATTATGGCGCTTGCCGTGAACAGACGCGGCGCTGAAATAATCTCAGATCTCGAAATGGCGACGCATATTTCATACCCCTTTTCGTTTTCTCCCGCTTTTATGAAAATGAATCTGAATTCAACGGTTGAACAATCGCTGGAAACAGTGAAATATATTGTAAACCTGTGTGAGTTGAGCGGCAAAACAGCGGTGATTTACATCTCGATGGCTTTCGGAAATCCTTATGGAGATGAATGGAGCATTGAACTTCTGACCGACTGGACTGGGAAACTATTTCAGGCTGGCGCAAGGATTATTCCATTATCAAATGTCTCCATTGAAATTGATGCGAGCCTGATTTCCAAAGTTTACTCAACGCTGATACCAATGTATCCTGATGTTGAGTTCGGCTTACATCTCCACACCACAAACGAAGGGTGGTTTGAAAAAGTTGACGCTGCCTGGAATGCCGGATGTCGTCGCTTTGATAGCGTCATCAATGGCTGGGGAGGTTGTCCCATGGCTGGGAAAGAGGCGCTTGGCAACCTGAAGACTGAGAATCTGCTGGAGTTTGCAGAAATAAAGAGAATAAATGTTAATATTGCTCAAACGGCTTTTTGGGAGGCTTGTAACATGGCGTCGCGAGTCTTTTATAAATATAGAGACGCAATGCATTGCGTCTCTTTAGAACAATAGAACAATAGTAAATACGCAATGCATTGCGTCTTTACAGAACTTTTAATCCGAAACACATGCTTTTATCAGAAGAACACCACATGATCAGAAAATCGGTTCGCGATTTTGCCGAACGGGAAGTTAAACCATTGGCTCGCGAGCTTGATGAAAAAGGGGAATTTTCCATTGCGTTGACCAGGCGAATGGGAGAACTTGGATTTTTTGGGCTCCGCACCCCAAATGAATATGGCGGACTCGATATGGACACCCTTGCTTATGTAATTGCAGTGGAGGAGATGGCGAGGGTTGACAGCTCCCAGGCGGCTACGCTTGCCGCTCATATTTCATTGGGGATTGGTCCCATTCTGAATTACGGAACCGACGAGCAAAAGAAGAAATATTTACCTATGCTTTCAACCGGCGATGCACTCTGGGCTTTTGGTCTCACTGAACCTGATGCAGGAAGCGATTCAAGGGCTACAAAAACAACTGCAAGACTTGAAGACGATACCTGGATTATCAATGGATCGAAAATCTTTATCACCAACGGCGCCTCAGCAATTAACAAAGGGGCGACAGTGCAGGTGGTTTCAGGAGAGACCAGCGGGCAAAAGGAGTTTTCTACAATTCTGGTTGACGCCGATACTCCTGGATTTAAGCGAGCGCCAATGCACGACAAGATGATGTGGCGGGCTTCGGATACGGCGCAACTGTTTTTTGATGAATGTAAAGTTCCGGCTTCTAATCTTCTTGGAAAACGCGGCGAAGGATCACGCATCATGCTGAGTACTCTCGACAGCGGCCGTTTGGCAATTGGAGCAATGGGTCTTGGACTTGCCCAGGGCGCTTTCGAAATGGCAATGACCTATGCCAAAAGCCGGAAGCAATTTGGCAAACCTATTGCGCAGTTCCAGGTAAATGCCTTCAAACTTGCCGATATGGCTACGAAAATTGAACTGGCGCGAAACCTTCTTTACAAGGGCGCCTGGCTAAAATCGAACGATCAGCCTTATGCCAAAGAGGCTGCCATGGCAAAACTTTATTGCTCCGAAATTGCCCGCGAAGTTGCCGATGAAGCCGTTCAGCTACATGGTGGCTACGGTCTAATGAAGGATTATGACATCGAGCGTTTCTACCGCGACCAACGGCTTCTTCAGATTGGCGAAGGCACTTCAGAGGTCCAGAGGATGGTAATATCAAGGTATATTGGGTGCTATGATTGAACAATAAGCAAACATTTTAAGTCCCCTTCCCCCCGGTTCAAGGAAAAACGAAAGATTGTTATAGTTTAAATAGCCTTTTAAGCAAGGAATGTTTAATTTAGACGATTGAAAAATCATTCTGCCATGAAAAATCTTATCATATTATTGTTTCTTGCTGTGATGGCAACATTCACTGCATGTAAAAAGAGCGCCGATCCCGAACCCTTTTCGAATACGCCCGGCTATTTTATCCTCACGCCGATGCAGGAGCTCCAAGGCATAAAATCAGCGCTAAAGCAAACTTCGGATGAGTCCATTCCAGGTTTTGATCTCGGAGAAATTAAAGTTAGCCGTGAGTATTTTTTCATCCTTACTAATGGTGGAGATGAACCATTGTTTGATGTAAGATTCTCTACTTCCGTAATTGCATTCGAGGTAAGTCCTCAAAAAATAAGCAATATCCCCGGAAGAACGACGGTAACAAATGGCGCGCCGGGCGGTTTTATCCCGGTTATCACGCTGGGGGTTACTCATGGCAAACGTTTGAACGGAATGGGCTTCGCGCCTCTTTTACCAATGGATTCTAATAATTGCACGATTACAATATCGGGTAAAACCTTGCAAAATGGAGATACAATATCGGTTTCTCAAACTGTTGAAATATATACTTTTGCCAAGGTAATGGATATAAGAGTATTCGACAGCGAGGCGGAAATTGACCTGGCTCATCCTCCCTTTGGCGCGCTTTTTACAGGACCAATGGGAACTGAAACCTATCGCATGTACAAAATGGCTGGTAGTTACCTTGAAGTGGAAAATACGGGAAACATACCCATAACGGTATCTAATTATGATATGAATAACCTTCTCAATTCAATAACGATAGAGCCGGGATTGAGAACAGGGATAACTTTTGCCAACTGTTCGCCAACCAATTCACTTGTATTTGATGGGCAGGGTACCATCACTCATCCCGAACGGATTCAATTGTTCGACGACGGCAGAGGATGTTTCTGTATTTCCAATGGTATAAAATAAGTATCTGCAAAGTTTCACAACCTTTACATTCCTTCTTTTTTCTTCTTCTTCCGGTAGGATAATTCCTTCAAAAGGTCGTCGGGGATATGAAAACCAAGATAAAAAAAAACCGGCAATCGTGTAAATTCCCAATTAAACAGAATATTTTCCGCCATTAATCAAATTTATTTTTTATCCGGTTGAAGATAGTTTTATTTTTGACCCCTATGATTACGCGCCTCCCTATTATTGGAATCATTACCATTTCACTGATCCTGCCGGTCATAACCATGTTGCTTTTTAATGGGAAAATCTATTCACAGGAAACCACAACTCTGCTTGATTCAAACGCGCTTAAAATAAAAAATATCGTAGCCGTCCGTGTTGCAACTCCTCCAAAAATAGACGGACATCCTGACGAAGCGATATGGAAAACAGCGCCGGTAGCCGGGAATTTTGTGGAATACAGTCCGAGGAATGGCATCCTGCCTCCATTGCGCACCGAAATCCGGTTTGCTTACGACGATATTGCGTTGTACATCCTTGCCGTGATGTTCGATCCCTGTCCCGACAGCATTTGTAAGGAACTCGGCAAGCGTGACCAGATCGAGATACTGAATACCGATTACATATCCTTCGACATTCTGCCTTACAACGACGGACTGAACATGTATGAGTTTAAGGTAAGCC
Organism: Bacteroidota bacterium; assembly: GCA_026391715.1. Classification (GTDB taxonomy): domain Bacteria; phylum Bacteroidota; class Bacteroidia; order Bacteroidales; family FEN-979; genus CAIVAT01. The sequence continues at coordinate 23,849 of JAPLDO010000051.1, read as the reverse complement.
CCGCCAACCTGCAAAACGATTGCAAATATTCAGCCATCGGACAGGACATTACCTGGGACGCTGTGTGGGAAAGCGCTGCAATTGTCACCGATTCGGCATGGATTACGGAGGTGAAAATTCCATATTCCGCTTTGCGATTCCCAAGGATTGAAAACCAGGTGTGGGGAATCAATATGTGGAGGAACATGCACCGGCGCCACGAATATTCCACCTGGTCGTGGGTTGACAATAAATCGCAGGACATCTTCCGATACTACGGAACGCTAACCGGAATAACTGAGATAAAACCTCCTCTAAGACTCTCGTTTTCACCATATATTTCGGGATATCTTGAGAAAAATCCGGATAATGAGCAGTGGTCGTACTTTATGCGCGGCGGTCTCGACCTGCGTTACGGCATAAATGAGAGCTATACCCTCGACATGATGTTGATTCCCGATTTCGGGCAGGTACAGTCGGACGACCAGATACTAAACCTCACGCCGTTTGAGATTCGCTACGATGAAAAAAGGCAGTTTTTTACAGAAGCTACGGAATTATTCAACAAGTGTGAGATTTTTTATACCCGACGGGTGGGAAGTACCCCCAAAAACTTTGGCGCGCCTTACTATAGTCTGCAAAAATACGAGAAGGTTACGAAAAATCCTGACCAGACCCGTATCATCAATGCCACAAAAATTTCAGGAAGAAATGCCAAAGGACTCGGCATCGGACTTTTCAACGGGATGACTACAAATACCTGGGCAACCCTTCAGGATACCGTAACCGGTGAGACTCGCAGGATAATGACCCAGCCTTTTACCAATTATAATGTACTTGTTTTTGACCAGAACCTGAAAAACAACTCTTATGTAACGCTCATCAACACTAACTATTGGACTCCCGACGATGGTTATTCAGCCAATGTAACAGGCGCCGAAACGAGTGTCAGAAATAAAAAAAACACGTTGCAGGTATTTGGGCGTTTAAACGTGAGCCAGTTATTCAACAAAGGGGTTAGCCCGGATTTTGGTCACCAATATTTAGTGTCGTTATCGAAACCCAGCGGAAAGTTCCAGTATCAGTTACTCAGGCAGGAAACCGGCGACAGCTATGATCCGAACGACATGGGGTTTATTTCATACAATAACGAAACCTACAATCTGATGCGGCTTTCATACAATATTTTCGACCCGGCGTGGATCATCATCAACTCGCAAACCAACTTCGATGTAGTCTATTCAACACTTTACAAACCATACAGCTTCAAAACCCTCGAATTCATTCTTAACAACACAACCACATACCAGAAATACTGGACAAGCTCCTTTTTCATTGGAATCCAGCCTTTAGGATTCAATGATTATTATGAACCTCGAGTATGGAATAGAGTGTATAAAACGCCCTGGAATTATTCCGATGAATGGATATTTTCGTCCGACGGCAGAAAGCCTTTCAGATACCAGCACAATTTCTCTTTCAGGTACTGTCCCGGCAACAACAATGTTTCCTGGGCAATCGGATTAACCCCGCGCATTCGTTTCAGCGACAGGTTGTCGGTCACACTCGATTTTCAGGTTAAAAAGGATATGAATAATTACGGATGGGTGCAAACGAGTTATGATTTGCTGACGGGTCAAACCATTTTTTTCGGTCGCCGCGACATCGCCACCATCAGCAATATTCTTGACGCGCGGTACATTTTCAGCACAAAAACTTCGCTGACATTGCGGGCGCGGCATTACTGGTCGCAGGCGGAATACTTCTCTTTCTATTCCCTCAATGAGGATGGTTCTCTCACAGGTTCTGATTTCATTAAAGGGCAGAATATCAACTTCAATGCATTTACCGTTGACCTGCAATTTGTTTGGTATTTCGCCCCCGGAAGCGAGCTGAGCCTTGTATGGAAAAACGCAATCAACACCCAGGGCGAAGAGCTTGTTTACAATTATTTCACCGATCTTGGCAAAACCCTCAATTCGTTGCAATCAAACAGTTTTTCGATAAGGGCGCTCTATTATCTCGATTACCTCTACATTAAAAAGGTCTTTTCGAAAAAGGATAAAACGGAATAACCAGTGAATGTATTTTTTCTATCTTAGCCGGATAAAACAACAGGACATGAAAAACATTGAAAAAGCCATAATAATTTTTTTAGTTTTTACTTTTCAATTTTTCCTTTTTCATTCTTTCGCGCAAACGCCAGCCAAACCTTATAACGAAAACCAGGATCCCCGCGCCGATCTGAAAAAGGCAACTGAACTTGCCAAAAAAGAGAACAAGAATGTGCTGATCCAATTTGGCGGAAACTGGTGTTCGTGGTGCATGCGTTTCCATGCAATGGTGAATGGCGTTCCAAAGCTCGATTCGCTGATGAAGGAAAATTATGTTTATCTCCTTCTGAACGTGCCAAGGGAAAAAGACAAACGCGATTATACTCTTTTCCGCGATTTTGAATATCCAAACCGCTTTGGATACCCTGTTTTCGTGATCCTCGATAAAAATGGAAAAAGGCTGAATACTCAGGATTCAGACGCGTTCGAACACCCCGACCCGAATGTAAAAGGCTACGACACTACCAAAGTTATACGGTTCCTCACGATGTGGGCTCCAAAGGCGCTTGATGCGGCGACCTATCAGATGAAAGCGAAATAACCTTTCAACCGCGTGATTTTTATGAACCGGCAATTTCTTCGTTAATGTTTCTGATTTGAATTTGTGCATGTTGCTTCGTTTATTTATTCCTGTTTGCTTCGTTTTTATTCAATCCTTCGGATTCGCCCAATTCGGAATGAGTTTAAGGCAAGACGCTCTTGAACGCCTTCAGAAAGGTGAATATATCGAAGCGTTGGAATACCTGAACATGGCGATTCGGAAAGAACCATCTGGTTCAGAATTGTACTACCTCAGAGGATATGCCAAATACGGTCTCGACGATTTTCTGGGAGCAGAACAGGATTATTCCCGCTCCATTGATCTCTCTCCTTTCCGTGCCGATGTTTTTACTAACCGCGCAATAGTTCGCACTCTGCTGCAAAACTATACCGGCGCAATGGAAGATTTTGACCACGCGCTCGAAATGGATGGCGCCAATGGCGAGATATGGTTTCACCGGGCGCGTACAAACCTTTTTCTGAAAAAGACCTATTCCTGTATTGTTGATTGCAACAAAGCTATTGAACTGAAGTTCAGGAATGAGTCGGTGTATATCCTGAAATCAAGCGCGGAAGTGGAGATCAAGCGATTCAAAGAGGCGATTGACGACCTTGATCAGGCAAAAAAGATCAACCCACTGAACGGATATATCTATTCCCAGCGGGGATTGGTTTGGACAGAACTTAACCAGAACGATTCTGCCATTGTTGATTTCAGCCTATCCATAAATCTCGATTCAACCAACACCTTTGCCATCTTCAACCGGGCGCTATCCTGGCTTAAAATCCCCGACCAGGTTGCCGCACTGAAGGATTTGAATACCGTTATCAGGATTTCACCCTATAATTCTTATGCTTATTATAACCGGGCGATTGTGCTTATCGGTTTAAAGGAAATCAGTGGGGCGATTCATGATTTTGAAGTGGTAAGTAAACTTGATCCCAAAAATATTGTCAGTTATTTTTACAGGAGTAAACTGAAAACCGAACTGAAAGATTACCAGGGCGCTCTTGCCGATCTCGATAAAACCATTGAACTGTTACCCGATTATACCGACGCCTGGTATGACCGGTACGAATTGAAACTGAAAATGAACGATCGCAAAGGGGCGCAATCCGATTACAACCAGGCTCTGGAACTCAGCCGGAAAAATCACCTTGATCCCGACAGTCTGAAAGCCGAAAGGAAAGATTATCTGAAAAATCTCGTAAAACTTAGCGGCGATTTCGATCAGATGAATTCCATGAACAGCAAACTACAGAATCAGGCAATAAATATCCAGCCAAAGGCAATGTTTACCATTCTTTTATGGAAAGCCGATTTCGGGAAGGTGCGCCTGTACGACGCGTATAAAAAAACCCACTATCCTGCCAATATTCTTACTCTGACTAATCAGGCTGGGGTAATCAGCGACAGTTTACTTTTGAAAGAAATTGACGATCAAACTCATCTGATAGATTCGGCGGGAAATTCCTCCGACGCATTATATAAACGCGCTGTAACCTGGATTCAATTGCGAAATTTTGACAAAGCCCTGCCTGACCTGAACACTCTGCTGGCGAACGATTCCGGCAATGTTACCGCATGGTTCAGCCGGGCTGGCGTCCGTTATGAGCTTATCCAGCAACTTACTATTCAGGAAGATTTGCAGCGGGAGATCACCATCGGGAAGATGATGCCTAAAACCCGGCATGCGCAGCCCCCTTCAACCGTTGAACATACTTATGAATTGGTGATCTCCGATTACGACAGGGCTTTGGCTCTCGATCCTGAGTTTGCCTTCGCCTGGTTTAACCGCGGATATGTAAACAGCCGAATGGGAAATTACCGTGAAGCTATTGACGATTTTTCCAGGGCGGTTGCTTTGCGCGAAGATCTTGCTGAAGCCTGGTACAATCGAGGGCTGGTAAGCATCCTGCTTAACGAAAATCACAACGGTTGTAAAGATCTGAGCCGGGCAGGAGAGCTTGGGGTGACGGATGCGTATAGGGTTATGAAGAGGTATTGCTATAAGTAGAGAAGTAGAGAAGTAGAGAAGTAGAGAAGTAGAGAAGTAGAGAAGTAGAGAAGTAGAGAAGTAGAGAAGTAGAGAAGTAGAGAAGTAGAGAAGTAGAGAAGTAGCGAGGTAGCGGAATATTGAAATGGAGGGGATATTTTGTATATTTGCATTTTAAGGGACGTTAGCTCAGTCGGTTCAGAGCGCATGCTTCACACGCATGAGGTCGCTGGTTCGAATCCTGCACGTCCCACTAATAAAATCAAGGGTTTTGGAAGATTATTTCCGAAGCCCTTTTTTCATTTAGCGCCCAATTATATATACAAATACCAGACTATCAATTCAAACAAAAGAACCATCAGATAACTCTTCGCGTTCCTTTGCGCATTCTTATTCGCCTTTGTGGTTAAAAAAACATACTGGAAACTCAGTTTCTGACCACTCAGCGCCTAAAATCGTATTCACCTAAAAGTGTCCGGCGTTTTCTGAAAAAAGGATTCGGCGACTTTCAAAGGCGATTTTGAAGCTGGTGAAATATATTCATTAGTAACGTTGTTTACAGGCAAATTTATTCATATCTTCGTGAATCATTCACAATGCATTGTAGAACATGTATTCCATTAAACCATTGGATAATCTGTCAAATATTCAGCATAAATTAGAATATTTCTGCGACTATCAGGAACGTTGTATTTATGATGTTGACCAGAAATTGCGGTCATGGAAGGTGTCGCCTGATAGTATCCAACTTATTATGCAACGGTTGCAGGAGGAGAAATTTATTGATGAAGAACGGTTTGCACGAGCATTCGTAAGGGGCAAATTTCACATCAATAAATGGGGAAAAATCAAGATCATTGTTGAACTCCGACGTCGAAATATACCGGAAAAGTTAATCAAAAACGCCCTGAATGAAATTAGCGCCGATGATTACCTGAATACGATCCGGGAACTGGCGCTCAGAAAGAAACAAGAGATTATTACGCAAAAAAGTTTGAATATCCGCGAAAAAATTATCACTTTTGTCACCGGCAAAGGATTTGAATACAATCTTACCGAAAAAATACTCACCGAACTGAATATCAGCAATGATTACACCTGAACAACTGAAAGACCTTCAGACAAGGCTTGGCGCCTTGAGGAGGTATCTTTGACATTGATAGCAAACTATCACAGATCGAAGAAGAAGAAAAACTTACCCACGCGCCCGATTTCTGGAATAACCCAAAGAACGCTGAACTATCCCTCAGGTCAATCCGCGATAAAAAACTATGGACCGACGCCTTTTTTAAAGCTCTTTCGAGCCACCAAGACCTGCTGGTAATCTGGGAATTTTATATACAGGGAGACGCTGCCGACCATGAGGTTGAAACGCATTTCAATGAAACACTGCGGCTCATTGAGGATCTTGAATTTCGTAATATGCTTAGCGGCGAAGAAGACCGTCTCAGCGTAATTATTCAAATTAATTCCGGCGCCGGAGGAACCGAAAGCCAGGATTGGGCTCAAATGCTCATGCGCATGTATATCCGCTACGGCGAGCGCAACAAATACAAAATTACCGAAATTGATTATCAGGAGGGCGACGTTGCCGGTATTAAGCAGGTAACACTCGAATTTGAAGGTGATTATGCCTACGGATATCTTAAAGGCGAAAATGGCGTTCACCGGCTGGTGCGACTTTCTCCCTTCGATTCCAATCACAAACGCCATACATCCTTTGCATCGGTTTATGCCTACCCGGTAATCAACGACGATATTGTAATTGATATCAATCCCTCAGATATTTCATGGGACACTTTCCGCAGCAGCGGTCCCGGCGGTCAGAATGTAAATAAAGTGGAAACCGCAGTCAGACTGAGGCATGAACCTACCGGCATCATCATCGAATGTCAGGAAACCCGCTCCCAGGGACAAAACCGCGAAAAAGCGCTGAAACTTCTGAAATCGCAGTTATACGAAATCGAACTGCGGAAAAAGCGCGAAAAAATCGCCATTATCGAAAGTGGAAAAAAGAAAATAGAATGGGGCAGCCAAATCCGCAGTTATGTGCTTCATCCATATAAAATGGTCAAAGACCTGCGCACAACTTATGAAACAAGCGACACGCAGGCTGTGCTTGATGGCGACCTGACAGACTTCATCAAAGCCTATTTGATGGAGTATGGAAATGCGAAATAACGAATTAACGAGATAACGAGATAACGAGTAAACGAGTAAACGAAATAGTTAATGTAACAGAGGTCCGTTGGAGCTGCATTTTGGTAAGATATGTTCACGATTTATCATAACCCTTCCTGTAAAAAATCACGCGCGGGAGTGCAATTCCTTAAGGAATCGGGTAAAACGTTCACAATTGTGGAATACTTCAAAAACCCTTTTTCAGAAAAAGACCTCGAAAAACTCCTTGTGAAACTGAATAGAAAACCTGCCGAACTCTTACGCACCCAGGAGGATTACTTCAAACAGAACCTCAAGGGGAAAAATTTTGAGAATCATGAATTGATAATGATAATGATTCAGAACCCAAAACTCATTCAGCGACCGATTGTTGAAGGAAAATACAAAGCCGTTATCGGAGATCCTGTAAGTGAAATAGAACCGCTGATGAAGCGCTAACTTTGAGTCCACTCCGAAAAGTCAATAACATAAATAAACTGCTATTTGTCATATAACCCTACATTGGACCCCACCCCCAACCCCTCCCCAAAGAAGGGAGGGGGGTAACGTGCTAATCGGCATAATACCATGATTAACAGAGCTATTGCATATTAGCACGGGACTCCCCCTTCCCTTTTTGGGGAAGGGGGTCGGGGGGAAGGGGTCTAAAATCAGGGGCAGTAACGTGATGATTGTAGCAATGTGGCAAAAAAAATGACTTTTCGGAGTAGTCTCAACTTTAGATATTCAACCTGTTATTTATAGTGTAAATTTCTGATTCTAAAAACAAACTGCTACATGAAAACACGTATCGAAAAAGACACCATGGGACCCATCGAGGTGTCTATGGACAAGTACTGGGGCGCCCAGACACAGAGGTCGCTCACAAACTTCAAGATTGGAGAGCCGGGTTCAATGCCCAAAGAGATGATCCGAGGCATGGCAATTCTGAAAAAAGCTGCCGCGATGGTCAATTTCGATCTTGGCGTGTTGGCGGAATTGAAAAAGGATCTGATAGTTAAAGCATGCGATGAAATCCTGGAAGGAAAACTTGACGACCAATTCCCGCTGGTGATCTGGCAAACTGGTTCAGGCACCCAAACCAATATGAATCTAAACGAAGTTATCGCAAACCGCGGACATGTAATCAACGGCGGCATTCTGGGCGGCGAGGAAAAAACAGTGATTCATCCCAACGATGATGTAAATAAATCGCAATCGTCGAATGATACTTTCCCGGCAGCGATGAGTATTGCAGGATATACCATGATTGTAAAAACTACCATCCCTGGCGTTGAATTACTCAGAAATACACTCGCAAAAAAGTCGGAAGAGTTTAAAGCTATCGTCAAAACAGGTCGCACTCATCTGATGGACGCCACCCCGCTAACGCTTGGACAGGAGTTTTCGGGATATGTCGCTCAGCTTGACCATGGAATAAAAGCCTTACAGAATACTCTTGCGCATCTGTCGGAACTCGCTCTTGGCGGCACCGCAGTTGGAACAGGCTTGAATGCGCCGAGGAATTACGATGTACTGGTAGCCGAAAAGATTGCCGGACTTACCAACCTGCCATTCGTTACAGCGCCCAATAAATTTGAATCCCTTTCGGCTCACGACGCCATGGTAGAAACCTCAGGCGCGCTGAAAACGCTTGCCGTTAGTTTGATGCACATCGCCTCAAATATCAGGTTGCTCGCTTCAGGTCCTCGTTGTGGTATAGGCGAATTGATGCTACCTGAGAATGAACCAGGATCGAGTATAATGCCGGGAAAAGTAAATCCGACACAACCTGAAGCAATGACTATGGTTTGCGCCCAGGTACTCGGCAACGATGTAGCCATCAACATCGGCGGTATCAGCGGACATTTCCAGTTGAACGTATTCAAACCATTGATGATCTCCAACCTGCTGACGTCGGCGCGATTGCTTGGCGACGCCTGCGTTTCATTCAATGATAACTGCGCTGTTGGCATTGAGCCAAACCTGACGGCTATTAAAAAGAACCTTGAAAACTCGCTGATGCTCGTCACGGCATTAAACCCGCATATCGGCTATGACAATTCTGCGAAAATTGCCAAGAAGGCTCATAAAGAACACCTTACTTTGCGCGAAGCTACACTTGAACTGGGGTTGCTTTCGGATGAGGATTTCACAAGAATAGTAGATCCGACGAAAATGGTGGGACCGAAATAGGTGGTTTAATAAAAAAACATAATGACTATGACAAAGAAACTATACCAAATACAAATCGCATTAAAAGAAATAAAACCCAAAATCTGGAGACGATTGTTGGTTCCATCAAATATGCTGCTATCGGATTTTCATTCTGTAATTCAAGCCGTTATGGGATGGTCAAATTATCATTTGCATCAGTTTGTGCAGGGCGAAACATATTACACGGTGAAGATGGCTGATGACGATTATTGGGATGAAATGGGCAGCGTGGACTATAAAAAAATGAAAATATCTGATTTGTTGTCTTTTGAAAAGGAAAAAATCAATTACGTGTATGACTTTGGGGATTACTGGCAGCATCAAATTACACTGGAAAAAATTCTTCCTTTCGATGCTAAGGGAAAATACCCTGTATGCGTGGCAGGTAAGATGAACTGCCCCCCGGAAGATTGCGGAGGAGCATGGGGCTACATGGACATGTTGGAAATATTGCAACAACCGGAACATGAAGAATATAAAGGCATGCTTGATTGGTTAGGGGGCAGTTTTGACCCTGCATATTTCAATCTGGACGAGGTCAATCAGATGTTGCCCTGATTATTTAAAAATCCATCTCCTCCTTCAGCGAAATCATCCGGTAAAGAAATGCCTTACGTACGATTTCGTTACGGCGCGTGAGAACCAGCGTATCATCAGGGACAATTGACATGAAAAGATTTCCATAAAGAACATTCGGGTCTTCGTAATCGTCGCTGAGCGAAATAAACCAGGCGTCGCTCCCCTTCTTCAACGGTCCTCTTATTTTATTAATCCAGTGATATTTGTGAATTCGCTCAAGGGTTCCAAGCGCGTATGCCGGTTTATTGATTTTCCTGCCCACATAGTAATCAAAATTGGCGGCGGGAAACCATCGGAAAGTCAGTATTGGCGCATCCTTTGATATCAATCCCTCACTTTCACGCTTCCTCGATACCGGTGCGAATTTATCGCCAAGCTGCCTCCAGCAAACCAGGTCGTGTGTAACATCCTCCATTCCCCAGCGCTGCAAAGGAACCCATCCATACCTAATCTGACCAACTGCCATTATAATCACGAGAAGAATAAAACCGAGCGAAGTTGCAACAGGCAACGGAATAAGGCGGGGATTACGAAAATCGTTACGTGGTTCCGACAAAAATGCCGAGGCAATCAGAATTAATCCGAGATAACCGGGACCAGTCCAATGAGGCAAAGTGCTGCGGAAAAGTGAAAATCCGAGGAACAGGAGAATCAGTGGAAGACTGATCAAAAGCAATAACCTGACGTAAGCCACATCAAGAAACGATCGTTTGCGAATCAGGGCTACAAGCGCGGCGATAATTATAACAACATTCACCGGGTTATTATAAAAGAACTGACCAGCAACTTCGGTCAGAAAATATTGCAGTTGCAAACCTGATTCGGTAATCCCTACACGATTTTCATGAAAGGTGAAACTGATAAACTGATTCTCAATATTCCAGAATACTACAGGAAGAGTGAGAAGAAGAAAAATGAAAAATGAAAAATATGTTTCCTTTACCAGAAACCACTTCCGGTTATAGAACAGCATATAAAGGAAAGTTCCCAGCAGTAAAAAAACGGAATGATATTTTGATAAAAATGCCAGTCCAACCGCGACGCCTGCATAGAGCATCAGATTTTTGCTTTTCCCTGACAACGATTCGTCAGAAAGCGCTTTCAGCAGGAAATATAATGACAGCAGCCAGAAAAAAACCTGTGGCGTGTCGGGAAGGATGAAAGTTCCGCTGAGGACAAATCCGTAAAAAGAGGCGGTAAATAACAACGCGGCGTAAAGTCCGGTCAGAGGGTTTTTAATCAGCCTGCCGATAAGAAAAATGAGCCAGGTTGAGGCAGTTCCAAGTATAACCGATCCAAGTCGTATAAAGAATTCGTTGTCGAACCAGAGGTTAAGCGAAAACGCCTGAATAACCAAGCCCACCATTGGCGGATGATCAAAATGGCTGAGCGCGGGGAATTTCGCATAAGTCCAGTAATAAACTTCATCGTTGCCCAGCTCAATGAACCCGGCAATGAATGCGCGTACAACCGCTGAAACAGCAAGAAGGATTAAAAGAGCAAGGTTTATTTTGCGGCTGGAAATAATAATATTTTGCATCGGATAACGACAGTGTGGTGCAAATATAAAGGTTTTACAGGTTAGTAGTTTAGCAGAGGAAAAACAACTCACCCGCAATCCGATCCGCAAAAAGCTTCCCTTCATCAGTCAGAAAATAAACGCCGGATAACTCCACAAGTAACCCTTGTTTAACAAACCGGGAAGCGCCTTGGCTGAAAAAATCCGCAATGCGAAATCCGAAATGCGAAATAATCTTCTCCAGGCTGCATCCCCACATCGTCCGAAGCGAAGTCATCACATATTCGTTGTATTTCTGAGCAGGCGAGAGTATCTCCTCCTCATATTTCAATTCGCCTTTCTCCATGGAGGCAATGTATTCCGTGAGATTGGATATGTTCCAGCGCCGCGAATTACCGTTGTAACTGTGTGCCGAAGGTCCCAAACCAAGATATTGGATACCATTCCAGTAATTGGTATTGTGAACTGAATGGCGTCCGGGTTTGGAAAAATTTGAAATTTCGTACTGCTGAAATCCATGTTCCTTTGCCATCTGCATTACCTGCCGAAACTGGGAAATCTGGTCTTCATCATTCACCGGAGCATACCGTTGTTTATTGATCATCCAGGCGAGCGGCGTTCGCTGTTCCACAGTGAGCGCGTAAGCCGAAATATGCGGAACATCAAGAGAAAATGCAATTTCGAGATTCTTTTTCCATAGCTGCCCGCTTGATGAAGGAACCCCGTAAATAAGGTCAATGCTGATATTTTCGTACCCGGTTTTCTGCAACAATTTCACCGCGCGTAAAGCCTGTGCGGCAGAGTGCGACCGGTTCAAATAAGTCAGATCATCATCGGCAAACGACTGAACTCCCAGGCTGAACCTGTTAAACCACGTATCCTTCAACTCCTCCACATAACTCTCGGTCACATCCTCCGGATTAAGTTCCAGCGTAACCTCTCTCACCACTCCCCCTCCCTTTTTGGGGAGGGGGTTGGGGGGTGGGGTCTCTCCCCCTCCCTTTTTGGGGAGGGCGCCGGGGGGTGGGGTCATTAAATATTCCCCCGGACTAAACACCGACGGCGTTCCCCCGCCAAAATAAACTGTATTCACCTCCGCGCCTGCGAGGTAATCCCGCGTCAACTCCATTTCAATTCTCAATGCCTTTAAAAAAGGCTCCTTCATTTTCTGTGATGCGAGAGAAAAGAAATTGCAGTAATGGCATTTGCGTTTGCAAAAAGGAATATGGATATAAATTCCTGCCAAGGTATTATTTTTTCAGGATGATGCGGAAAGTGGTTCCTTCGTTAAGAGTTGAGGATTTTACAAAAATTTTGCCCGAATGGTAGTTCTCCACGATACGTTTTGTGAGGGTAAGCCCCAAACCCCAACCGCGGGCTTTGCTGGTGTAACCGGGTCGGAAAATGGTTTTGAACCGCGATTTCGGGATTCCCTTGCCGGTGTCGCAAACGTCAATGTGGATGTGATCTACATCATCAGTAATCTCAATGCTAACCTTACCGTTGCCCTCCATGGCGTCCACCGCATTTTTGCAAAGGTTTTCGATAACCCACTCGAAAAGGTGCAGGTTTAACGGGATAATGATCTGCGTTTTTGGACCGGGAATAATCTCGAAAATTACCTTTGCCGATATCCGGGAACGGAGATAAGCCATGGTTTCATGAACAACTGCCACGATGTCGGTTTTCTCTAATCGGGCTGCTGAGCCAATTTTTGAAAAGCGGTCGGTGATGGTCTCCAGCCGGTGAACGTCTTTTTCAATCTCCCGGATGGTCTCCTCATCAAGCCCCTTGAGCTTTAGAAGTTCCATCCATCCCGCCATTGACGACAGCGGCGTTCCGAGCTGATGAGCAGTCTCTTTTGCCATTCCTACCCAAACCTGATTCTGCTCCGACTTCCTTGCATAACTGAATAGCAGGTAAGCAATCAGAAGGAATACAAAAATCACCCCAAGTTGAACAATCGGATAATATTTCAACTGAGTTAGCAGAAATGAATCCTGATAGTAGATATAATGTACGCCGGTATCGGCAAGGTCAATTTTTATGGGAGTATTCTCCGAAGCCATTGATTTCAGAGTGTTTGCAACCCAAACTTCATCTTTCAGCCGCGCTTCGGGAATATTGCCTGCCTGGTAAACCTTTTTCCCGGTACTGTCGGTAATGATTACCGGCACCGAAGCCGAATTAAGCGCCACCTCGGAAAAGAAAGAGCGAATCAGGTCGTCGAGACCCTTTTTCAATTGGGCGAAGATGTTGGAATCCTTGTAATAGAGAATTGTTTTTTTGTTGAGCCAATATGTGACTACAATTGGTTGATATACCGAAAATTCAGCCTTCAGGTTTCCTTCCAGTAATATTCCCATTTCCACTTCGATGTTCCGGGCATTCATAATTCGTCCGGTTTCATCGGTGATAATTACCGGAATTGTGTTGTTTTCGCCGATGATGCTGAGAAAGAAATTGAGATCCTCATTCGCGGTAGCTTTGATAATCCGGCGCTGCGCTTCAGCGACAATTGAAACCCTTTTCCGCTCTTCATCCTTGATTTGTTCGAACAAATCATTGGTAAAATTCACAAGGTCGGCTTTCTGATGAATGGCGTCTGCCCATATCTCAACATTCCTGCGCTCATCTTTTCTGATTTCGTTGACCAGAATACTTGTATAATAAAGCGAACCTGCAATGATGAGCATGGCGGTTGCAAAGAGGATCAGCTTCCAGCGTTTTTTCCTAAGATAAATATCCACTGATGAGAATTGAATTTATTGACCAATATTTCTTGCAGATTTAAACGCTAAACCGTGAATTATATTTTCATCTGACATTCTAAGGCGTCGGTTTTTTATCAAGCCAGCCGCTTGATTCATCCCGAAAACTGTAACGCTCATCGAAAACGGGCGGCGTATCGGCTAAATCTTCTTAATATTGAACAAAAAACTAACAACATGAAAAAAAGCAAACTTATCTTCCTTATCCTTGGAGGTTTCATCACTCTTTCCCTTGTTCTGGGGGGATGCAAATCAAAAAAACCAATGCAGGCAAAACAAATTCCGCTCGAAGATTTCTTTAAAAACCCGGAGAAATCCCGCTATCAGATTTCCCCCGACGGGAAACACTTTTCATACATGGCTCCTTATGAGAAACGAATGAATATCTTCGTACAAGAGATCGGGAAAACAGAGGCAGTGCGCCTTACATCGGAAAAAGACCGCGATATCTCCGGTTATTTCTGGAAAAATCCCACCCGGATCGTATTTCTCAAGGATACCGGCGGCGACGAAAACTTTAAGCTATACGGAGTAAACATTGACGGATCAAACCTACAGTGTTTTACTGATTTTCCGAAAGTGAGAACTGAGATTTTTGACGATCTTTATGATTTCCCCGATGAAATGATCATAGGGTTAAACAAACGGAATCCCGAAGTGTTTGATCCTTACCGTCTGAATATCGTTACCGGAAAAATGATCCAACTTGCTGAAAACCCAGGCAATATCCAGGGTTGGATTCTCGACCACGAAGGAAAGCTCCGCGCCGCTACCGCTATCGTTGACGGCGTGAATACTCAAATTCTTTACCGTGAGAAGGAAACCGACAAGTTTAAGCCGGTTCTCACGACCAACTTCAAGGAAACTCTTTCGCCGCTAATGTTCACCTTCGACAATAAAAATGTTTATGCCTCCTCTAACCTTGGTCGCGATAAAAGCGCCATCGTGATTTTCGACATTGCAAACGGAAAAGAGTTACAAACCCTTTATGAAAACAAGGATTATGATGTGAACGATGTGGACTGGTCGCGGTTGAAGAAAACTCTTATTTGCGCCAACTTTGAATCGTGGAAACAGGAACGACACTATTTTGACGAGGATAGCAGGCAATTCTTTGAAAAGATTCAGAAACATCTCGGTAATTACTCCATCAGCATCACCTCGATGACCAAGGCGGAGGACAAGTTCATGATCCGCGCTTACAGCGACCGTTCGCTGGGCGGCTATTACGTATATGACCGCGCCAATGACAGCCTTCAGAAGATTGCCGACATTGCTCCCTGGTTAAAGGAAGACGAACTTGCCGAGATGTTGCCCATTGAATTTGCGGCAAGGGATAGCATGAAAATTCAGGGATATCTTACACTTCCGGTAGGATACACCATGGAAACGGCAAAGGATCTGCCCGTAGTGGTCAACCCTCATGGCGGACCGTGGGCGCGCGATGGCTGGTATTTCAACCCCGAAATTCAGTTCCTCGCCAACCGGGGATATGCAATCCTACAGATGAATTTCCGCGGATCTACCGGTTATGGGCGCAATTTCTGGGAAAAATCGTTCAAGCAGTGGGGACTTACCATGCAGAACGACATTACCGACGGCACAAAATGGCTGATTGAAAAAGGAATCGCCAACCCGAAAAAAATTGCCATTTACGGCGGCAGCTATGGGGGTTACGCAACTTTGCAGGGCTTGGTCAGGGAACCTGATTTGTATGCGGCAGGCGTTGATTATGTAGGCGTTTCAAACCTCTTCACCTTTATGCAAACCATTCCGCCATACTGGAAACCCATGCTCGACATGATGTACGAAATGGTTGGCAATCCCAAAGGCGACAGCATTCAGTTTGTGGCAACTTCGCCGGCGCTCAATTCCGATAAGATCAAGACCCCGTTGTTTGTAGCTCAGGGAAAAAACGATCCCCGCGTGAACATCGCCGAATCGAACCAGATTGTTGACGCGCTTAAAAAACGCAATATTTCTGTTGAATACATGGTTAAAGACAATGAAGGACATGGATTTCACAACGAAGAGAACCGTTTTGATTTTTATCGGGCGATGGAAGCGTTTCTGGCGAAACATTTGAAGTAGGCTGTAATTCTCAATTGCAATTATTCATTTTCACGAAGAGGCTGTTTCGAAAATACGAGACAGCCTCTTTTGACGATGGCTTTTTAAACAATTAACTCTCTCTCGTTTTTCCTTTGGAATTTGGAATTTGCGACCTGGAATTTTTCCTCAAAACCAGACTCTACATTTCAACGATGGAAAACTGTTTTTTAGCCCCTTGCGATTCGTAGGTAAATTCGGTCCATTTGATCCGCTCTTCCCATGAAAGGATGTCTGAATTTTTCAGTTCAAAAAGGACAAGGTAGCCATGCGGCAGGTTCAGTTGGTCGAGATAATGGAAAAGCTGTTTGTAGGTTCTCTCCATATTCGTGTTCGAGCGTTTTATCTTGAGTTCCAGCAAGAAACGATCGCCATTAAATTCTATAACCAGGTCGGTACGTCCGCGGCCTACTGCCATTTCGCGGGCGATTGAGCCTCCGCCATTCACGATGCGTTGCAGGAATGCCATCAGCAGCAACTGTTTGCCGCTTTCATGGAAGCTGAATTTATCGAGCCAGCTTTCGGAATGTTCGCGGTAAAAATCCTGGAATTCGCGAAGCAGCGCATCCATGTCGAGGCGCCCGTCGGGTTTTATGAACCATTGCGGCGAAACCTTGGGGATTATGTTTGCCATAAAACTCAGGTTTAACACCCTGGGAATTATCTCTTTATAGATTTCGTTAGATATCATTATCCCGGAACCTGATTTTTTGATAAGCCCCAGGTCCACCGCGTATTGAAGATTGTCGTTAAAATTGTCGTACTCCACATCGGCTCCCGAAATTACGGCGTCTATGATTGGGCGGATCCGGGCGTCCATCAACTTATCAATCAAACTGTCGAGATGGGTATCCCTTCGCATGATGAGGTTTTCTTTTGCCTGTTCCACTATTTCAACGGTAACAGGTTTTGAAGTATCTCCTTCCAGAATTTTGTCCGTTATTTCCCGTGCCAATGCATTTACCAGCCAGGGCTGACCGCCGGTTAGCAGATAAATCAAATCAACAACTTCATCATCAAATGACTGCCCACCTTCATCGGTATATTGTTGTAAAAGTCCGGCTATCTGAAGTCTGGAAAAATTGCTGATTGTCAACGACTCGGCTTTGATATTAAACGGCGAGCCGCTGCCAATGGATTTGTCGTTGTTCCTTACCTTTTCTTTGTATTCCCATACGTCGCGCAAACCGACCAATGCCACCGATGAGGGAAAAGCCCCCGGACGGAGCTGGAACCCGTCGCGCAACTGGCGAAGGACAGAAATCAGGGTATCGTCATACAATGCATCAATTTCGTCTATCAATAGTACCAGAGCTTTTGGTAAATCCCTTGTCCATTGCATCACAAAATCTTTGAACGACATTTCGCCTGCCCTTTCAAAATGTTTAAGCCAATATCCCTCCGGTAAAAACGATTTAGCAGATTCAATAATGGCTCTGTTGATATTTTTATTGGCGTCATCAATGGTAATGCTGCGATAACCGGCTGTTTCGACAGAAAAATAGAGACAAATCCGGGCGCCATCTGCGTTTATTTGGTCCATCAATGCCCGCAGCAGGGTTGTTTTGCCGGTTTGGCGCGGGGCGTGTATCGTGAAATAATACTTGTTGTCAATCAAATCTAATATTGTTTTATTCAAACCCCGCAAAGGGTCAACCATAAAATGATCTGTCGGATTGCACAAGCCGGTAACATTAAAAAAACGTTTCATCTGATATTGTTTTCTACAAAAATAATGAATAATGGTTCCCTAACAAGCGATTGTTTTCATGATTATAATTTTGGGTTTTGGTGTTTTTCATAGTTGCGTATATGAGCCTTGATTTTTCCTGATGGAGGCTAAATGATCGCTAAATGAGAAAATTGTATGTTGACCTGATTATTTACTTCAGTTTTGCGGTTCATTATTTTTGGTAATTTTATCCTCGTCAAAAAAATCTCCATGTCGCGCTGTATCACTTCAGTTTCACTCTGTGAAATAAAAATTACACTTAGAAACCCATAGGAGACGCTAATAAACCCAGAGAAATAAAAAATGTACAAGCTAATGCTGAAACCACTCTTATTTCTGCTGATGTTAATTTTGTCTTCAATATCAGGAAGTTCACAGGTGATTACTTTCTACAAAGAGGGACTCGATACGTTGAAAATGCGTCAATTCACCGGAAACCTCTATCTTGGTTTTTATTTTAGTCAGGATGCGTTACAGTACCTTTATCTCTCGGCAACAGCCGCAGGGCTTTATGTTGACAGCCGGAATACTTACGAAATATCGGGTGTGATTACCTACAAAGGATTGGAACAAAGGTCAACCGGCAATAACGGATATGCAATTTTCAGAGCAAATCTTTGGCGGCATCTCTTTGTTGACGACACGATTAAAACTAACCGTATTAATGCTCAGCCTTTTGTAATGTTTCAGTTTGATGAAAACCGCGGCATTTATAATCGCTGGCAGGTAGGTTTTTATGCGGTTCCCACTATTCTCATGAAGAAAAAAGTTGAAATAACTGCCGGCGTCGGAATGCTTTATCAGTTTGATCGGTATGATCTGCTTCCACCCGATTATGTTGATTGGTGGAATGCAGATGAAATGAAGAAAATTTACCATGCCATTCATCAATTAGACCCAGATAGCGCCGGGTTTGTAAACCGCGCCGCTCCCCGCGCTGCAATGTACCTGAGTGTAATCGCATCGTTTGGAAAAAACGTGAATATGAATGTGCTTTTTTCGTATCAGCAACCCTTTTCTTCAACGTTTAAGGGTACTCCGCTTTATTCCATTTCAGCCGATTATCGAACGCCATATCCTTGCATAACTGTCGAATCGCTCCTGAATTTTAATATCCTGAAATGGCTTTCGCTTAACATCAGGTATTACATGCAGCATGACCGGAACCAGCTCACCTACTACCTGCCATATTACGTGTATTCCATAACGATGGGGGTGACATTTGCGATTTGATGGGATACGAAACCTGGGCAAACGCATGAAAAAAATCTGAAAATATACCCGCGTTTGTAATTGCTTTATAATGCGATGAGTTGCAAATTTATTATTTCAATAAAAAAGCCCCGGACAACTGTTCTCATACGTTTTCCGGGGCTGTTAATGGCGAGTAAATTCAGTTTACTTTGAGCGGTAAATGGGGATCGAACCCACGACCCTCAGCTTGGGAAGCTGATGCTCTACCATCTGAGCTACTACCGCAATCTGACCGACAAAGATATTACATTTCCTTTTCAATTTCCTGAATTTATTCAGTGGCAAAATCTTCAACCTCTTTTCAATGGCTTGAATCAAGCCAGTTTTTTCCGTTCTACAAGGTCAAAAAAGACTTTATGGTAAGTTTCGCTAACCGGGATATATTGGTCGGCGATTTTGATACGGTTTCGTTCAATGGATTCGATTTTATCGAGAGCAATAAAATAGGATTTATGAACCCGGCAGAACTGTGGTTCGCGTAAAACCTCCTCCAGTTTTTTTGCATTCATCAAAGTCATAATCCGTCGGGTTTTAGTAACGATTCGCCAATAATCGCCCATGCCCTCCACATACAAAACATCATTATTTTCAATTCGTTCCATACGGGTTTCGGTTTTCACGAAGAAAAAGGAGGCTTCTTCAGGTTTGGGTTTGGCTGTTTCGGTTTTTGCTCCGCTCGTATCAGTTTGCATGCGATCGAAAACCTTGTTAACGCCCTTGATAAATCGCTCAAAGGAAATTGGTTTCAGCATGTAATCAACTACATCGAGTTCAAAACCCTGAATGGCATAGCGTTCATAAGCCGTTGTGAAAATCACATAAGGACGATGTTTTAGAGCATTAAGCAACTGGATTCCGGTAAGTTCTTCCATCTGAATATCGAGGAAAATCAGATCTACCTTATTTGACCTGATATAGTCAATAGATTCAATGGCATTATCAAAGGTTTTAAGAAGGTTCAGAAAAGCAACTTTCGAACAATAATCTTTGATGATTTCGAGCGCCAAAGGCTCGTCATCAATGGCAATACAATTTATTTTCATATAATTAGAATTAGGTTTACACGATACATATTTTCATCCTCACTGATTTCAAGCCTGTGTTTTCCAGGATAAAGCAAATTGAGCCTTCGCATTACGTTGGTTAATCCAATCCCATTTGAGGCGTCTTTTGTTGCAGTATTATTTTTACGAAGGTAATTAATTACATCGAAACTTATCTGATTCGTCTCAACAAGTAAATTAATCCATATTCCGGGAGATCCCATTGATTTACTGCCGTGTTTGAAGGCATTTTCAATAAACGGGATGAGCAGCATCGGAGCGATAATCCTTCCTTCAACGCTCCCTGAAATATTCATCTCCACAAAATCGTTATGCCGGATTCTGAGTTTTTCAAGTTCAATAAAGCTTTTCAAATACTCAATCTCCTTTTCGAGTAAAACACTGTCGGTGGTTGCGTCATACAACATGTAGCGCATAATTGCCGACAATTTCATCACGGCTTCAGGAGCGTCGTCCGACTTTTTATAAACCAGCGAATAGATGTTATTAAGAGTGTTGAAAAGGAAATGCGGGTTTACCTGCGACCGCAAAAGCGCAAGTTCGCCCGATTGCTTTTCTACCAGTAATTCCGATTTCAATTTTCTGCTTTCAAACCATCCTATTGCAAGTTGCATAAACAGCGCATAAATTCCATAGATTATTACAAGGCGTATGGAATTAAACCACCAACTGCTATCTATAGTTAGCGAATCCAACGATTTAAGATGAGAGTACCCGATATATTTCCAGAATAAATATTCAAGACCAACACGCAATGGAATGAGAATAGCAATTACGGCAATCAATAAAAGAAAAGGAAAAAGCTTGTTTTTCCAGGTGAAAAACATTCCATAAGTGAAATAGAAACAATAAAATGTGATAAAACTGGTAAACGGATATATGGTTATCTCCTGAAACATGTCGTAATTTTTATCCGACATCATGGCAAATGTCAACAGAATCTGGTTGAACATATAAATCCAAAAGGCGATATGGATTAGGATTTTGTATTTTGTCTTCATCTCAAGTGATTGAATTTCACCTACAAATTAACGACAGATGTAACCTAATTCCAAATGAAATCGCTGTAAATCGTTGATTTCATCTGTTTATCCGGCAATAAGGTTATTTCAACCGACCAATTTTTCGGGAACTGATTATTCTTTTCATTAAATTTGAATTAGAAAACAAGATTTTGAAATAAATGATTGGATTAAAAACCTCGCTGGCGAAAGAAATCATTTACATCTGTTGTTTTTGCGCTGTGGTTTTTCCGTGGACGGATTCTGCCATGGCGCAACAGCATCACCGGTTTTATTACGGAACGGTGACAGAAGAAGGAACGAAACGGGGATTGTCGGGGGTTAACCTTTTTATTGAAGGAACCAGCATTGGTACGGTCAGCGACAAAACCGGCGCTTTTTCCTTTTTTACCGACGTCATTCCGGCAACTCTGACTGTGAGTTTTGTGGGATTTGAATCAAAATTGGCGCTGCTCGATGAAACTTCATTTCAGTTGTCCATATACCTCCGTCGAAAAGCTGTTGAACTCAATGAGGTTGAAATAAAAGCAAATCTGCTTGAGCCTTTTTTTAAGGATGATCACTATGCAGTTCTTGATTTTGATATTGACAGCAACCTTGTATGGACACTCGTTTTTCGGCAGAGGATTTCAAAAGCCGAACTTATCTGTAAAAATCTGTCAGGCGATACCGTAGCTTTGTCGGAGCAGTTCAGCTTTAAACCTGTGAACATTTTCAGGGATTGCATTGGGAATTTGCACATTTTAACCCGTGATTCCGGGTTTCAGATTTTTCGTTCCGGAAACCGCATTCAACTCATTCATCCGGTGAAACTGAAGAAATTCGAAGACATCCTGAAAAACTGCGTAGCTTCGACCAGTGAAGTTCTATTTTTCAGGAAAATCACTGAGCATGGGTTAAGCGTTGAATATTTTGGCGTAAACCGTAAAACCATGATGCAGCAAACACTTTCGCGTGTGGAGGATGAAGAGAAACTGAAAATGAAGCGTAGAAACAGTGACGACGCTTATCTGCTGATGAGCGCCAGACCGCCGGAATCGAGAAATGATTTCGTTACATGGAATTATGTTCATAAAATTCTGTATCGTCCGGTAAAAGCAATGCTGTATCAGATTGGGTTATATACCTGCATTTTCAATAATCCTGAAAGGCAGGTTGAGTTTTATGATCATGCGGGAAATTTCTCCTACAAACTATCGCTGCAAATTGAAAAAGTGAATGACGGACGATGGACTCAGGATATTGAGATTGATAAAACTTCGGACAAAGTTTACACGACATTCCTCCGAAACGGCGTTTGCACGGTGTATGAAATCAATCTGAACAATGGCGTCATGATCAAACAGTTAAGCCTTCAGCATGCCTATCCTGAAAAAATCAGGATTTATAACGGCTGGGTTTATTATCTTTACGACCTTTCTTCGGATGCTGATAATAAAATGTTATTCAGACAAAAATTGCAATGAAAACATAATCATCGAACTAAAGTCTGCTGAGGCGTTAAACGAAATTCATATAGCGCCAGTTTTAACTTATTTGAAACTATCAGGTTGTAAATTCGGTTTATTGATGAATTTTAATGTTTTACATGTTAAGGAATTAAAAGATTGGTTAACAATCTTTAGCTTTGCGGCTCTCTGCGGAAAAACTCAGCGGTTCTCTGCGGTTAAACCTTTTTTTACCGCAAAGAAACCGCAAAGAGCCGCAGAGTGGCTAAATAATTATCAGGTACACAAGCGGATAGTCATTAATATTATCATTTAAACAAAAGAAAAATGGAAAATCAACAAAACAATCAGCAAATCATGCCGGAGGCAACAGTTTCCGGGTCTTACGGTCATGCATGGGAAACCCTGAAAAGGTGTTTTCCTGAAATGCTTCTCATTTTCTTAATCCAGTTTCTCGTTTCAATTCCCATGGGACTAAGCGGAATTTTTTTCGACTCTGCTATATATGGAATTGTTTTTCCCGGATTTTTCAACATAGTTTACGGAATTGTGGTATTGTCTCCGGTTAGTTATGGAGCCAACTGGGTTTACCTGAAGGCTGTTCGCGGCGAGCAGTTCAAGGCTTCCGATATGTTTTTTGCTTTCCAGCAAATCGGAAATGTTCTTTTGTCGGTATTACTCGTTGGTTTGATTGTCGGAATCGGTATAGCGCTTCTGATTGTTCCCGGAATCATTTTTGCCTGCAAACTGGCTTTCGTTCCCTACCTCGTGATGGACGAAAAGATGGAAGCAGTTGATGCGGTGAGGAAAAGCTGGCAAATGACCGCTGGTTTTACCGGAAACATTTTTCTGATGGCAGTCGCGGCATTTTTTGTCGGATTGCTCGGTTTAATCTGTCTGTTTGTCGGGATAATTCCAGCCGGTATGTGGATCAGTCTTGCCTTTGCAACAATTTATATGGCTGTGGCAGCTAAGGCAAAGCCGGAAAAATAAAAGATAAAAACTACCGCCATTGAGGTTTTGTTAATCGTTTACGCCATGAATCGAATTATAGTTTTTCTATTATTTCAATTGATAATCCGGTTTTCTGTTGTATTTCAAAAATTGTCATGCCACTATTTTTGAGTGTTTTTGCTAAATCAACTATTATTTTATCTTTTTCGTCCAAGGCTTTATAACTCCTTCTTCTTAATTCGATTTCGATATCTAATTGTTCTTTTGTGTTATCTAATTGTTCTTTTGTGTTATCTAATTGTTCTTTTGTGTTATCTAATTGTTCCTTAAAGAAACTTATTTTGTTGTCCCTGTCAATAAGGGCTTGCAAATATTCATCTTCTGCAAACA